>JAQBXG010000039.1 GCA_027625125.1 Pseudomonadota bacterium | reverse complement strand
GGGCGGATTTGAACCACCGACACGCGGATTTTCAGTCCGCTGCTCTACCAACTGAGCTACCTGGGCCCAAGGATTCGCCGCTTATACGGAGAATCCGGAGGGGTGTCCAGCGACCCGCCGCCTTCGGAATCTCGTTGAAATCCGCCGGTTTCGCCGTCCTCGCCGGGCGAGTCTCCGGTTGGAATTGCGTACCGGTCCCCCAGCCAGTTGTTCAGGTCGCGGGCGGCGCAGCCCCGGCCGCAAAATGCCGATCCATCCTGCGCAGGTTTGCCGCAAATCACGCAATTGCGGCCATATGCGCCCGCCGGCGGACGCCCCTCCCCGATCCTTTGCGCCATCGTCGCGTACCTCGTCGTTCGTTCGCCTCCCGTGCTATGGTACACCGCCTGCAATGATCACACTGCACCAGCTCCGCATTTTCTGGTCGGTCGCCCACGCCGAGTCGCTGACCCGCGCGAGCAAGCTTCTTGGCCTCGCACAGCCGTCGCTGTCGCAACAGGTGTCAAAGCTCGAGGCAAGCATCGGCACCCAGCTGTTTGATCGCAATCGCAACCAACTGACGCTGACCGACGCCGGCAAATTCCTGCTGCGCAAGTCCGAATTCATCCTCGCCAGCGTCGACGAAGCGATCGCCGGCCTGCAGGAGTTTTCCGAAGGCCAGCGCGGTGTCATATCGGTGGGCGCGCTCAATTCGCTGGCGCGCATCGTCCTGCCGCGGGCGATGCGCCGGCTGGCAAAGGTGTTCCCCGGCGTCGAGCTTGACATCCACGAAATCTCGCCCGGAGAGGCGCTGGACCTGTTGTATGGGCGCCGCCTCACGGTCGCGCTGATCGCCGCGGATTCGATCGCAAAAAGCAGTGTCTCGTTCCGCCGCTTCCCCGTGTTCCGCGATCCGTATGTATTAGCGGTGCCGCGCGGCCTTGATCTCTCCGAAGCGGGCGATTCCTGGAATGGCCTGCCCGACGGGGACCGCAAGGTCCTGAACAGCGTGATCCAGTTCAATTTCGGCACCGGCCACCAGCGCCGCATGGAGGACTGGTTCCATTCGGCCCTGCCCCATCATCGCGTCGCAAGCCAGGCTCGCACCTACGAGGTCGCGCTGTCCCTGGTGCAGGAAGGTTTGGGTGTGGCGGTCGTGCCGGCGCTCACCTCCCGGATCGGCGGCGCCGGCGGCGAATTCAACGTCGACCTCTATCGCGTCAACCTCGCCGACCGGGAAATCGTCGGCCTGGTCCCCAACCAGTACGCGCGGATCGAGCCCTACGCGACGTTCATCGCCGCCCTCGAGCAGGCCGGCAAGGACATCGAATTCCCGGAAATCCACCCGATGCCGCCGTTTCTGGCCCAACTCGAGCCGGCTTCGGCGCCGGAACCGGCCAAGGTCGAATAGCACCGCGCCCGCCGCACGACCCGCTTCCGGTCGGAATTGCCCGGCCCGGATCAGGTATTGCCATCTCCTATGGCGACCATTGAGCGCGCCGCTATGCCCTCTATAGATACCATCCGCGAATGTAGCGCCTACGTTCACGGCGCGCTCAATGGGTGAGCCACCCCGCTTCGCTGCGGGTCGTCCATCAACCCAATCAAAGGAGAAAACAAATGGCTTGGAAGACACCGAAGATTGCTGAGATTTCCGTCGGCATGGAAATCAACTGCTACGCCTGCGCCGAGCTCTAGGCTCCGCGTTGACGAATGGCCCCTCCGGCGGCGCGTTGAGACCGAGCGATGTTGCATGTGCTCGTCCTTGGCTCTGCCGCCGGGGGTGGCTTGCCGCAGTGGAACTGTAACTGCGACCTGTGCCGCCGCGCCCGTGACAAGAACGATACGGCCGTAACGCCACGCACACAGTCGTCGCTGGCGATCAGCAAGGGCAACGGCGAGTGGTTTCTGCTCAACGCCTCGCCGGACCTCCGCAAGCAAATCAACGACAATCCCGAGCTGCAATCCTCGTCGGGCCGCCGCCACAGCCCGATTACCGGAGTCTTGCTGACGAACGCCGATGTCGATCACATCGCCGGCCTGCTGAATCTGCGCGAAAGCCAACCGTTCGTCGTCTACGCCACGTCGCGCGTGCATTCGGTTCTTGCCGCGAACAGCGTGTTCAACGTGCTCAACCCGCAATTCGTCGAGCGCAAGGAATTCTCGCTCGGCGTGCCGATCGAACTCACCGACCGCCGGGGCAATCCCATCGGCATCACCGTCGATACGTTTGCGGTGCCGGGCAAGGTGGCGCTGTATCTCGAAGACCCGAATGCCAAGAACTTCGGCTCTGCGCCCGAGGATACGGTGGCCCTCAAGGTCACCGATACCAGCACCGGCGAATACTTTTGTTACGTGCCCGGTTGCGCCTCGATGCCCGCGGACCTGGCCGACCGCCTGCGCGGCGCCCCGCTCGTCTTCTTTGACGGCACCGTGTGGGTGGATGACGAAATGAAGTCCACCGGCACAGGCGTCAAGACCGGTTCCCGCATGGGCCATATGCATCTTTCCGGCGAGGATGGAACCATCGCCGCATTCGCCGATCTGGATGTGAAGCGCAAGATTTTCGTCCATATCAACAATACCAACCCCGTACTGGCCGACGATTCCCGGGAGCGCGCCTTCGTCGAGGAGGCGGGTTGGGAAATCGGCTTCGACGGCATGAGGGTGACGCTGTGACAAATGTTGAAACGCTCGACCGCGCGGCGAAAAAACAAACGACGCGCTTTCATACGGTGACCGGGGAATCCGATCATCCGGTCATGAACAACGCCGACGACCTCGAAGCACGGCTGCGGGAAATCGGCGAATCGCGCTATCACAATCTCCACCCGTTTCACCGGCGTTTGCACGGCGGCGAGTGCAACAAAGGCCAGGTCCAGGCCTGGGCGCTGAATCGCTACTATTATCAGTGCTCGATTCCGCTCAAGGACGCGACCGTCATGGCTCGTCTGCGCGACATTGACTTGCGCCGCGAATGGCGGCACCGGGTCGAAGATCACGACGGCACGGACGAGGCCGAGGGCGGCATCATGCGGTGGCTGAAGTTGACCGATGGGCTCGGCATACCGCGCGACTACGTCGTGTCCACGCGCGGCATCCTTCCGGCGACGCGCTTTGCCGTCGATGCCTATGTGCACTACACGCGCGACCGCTCACAGCTCGAGGCGCTGGCCTCGTCGCTGACCGAACTGTTCGCCCCCGGCATTCACCGCGAGCGGATCGCCGGAATGCTGGAGAGTTACGACTTCATCACCGATGACGTGATGGCGTACTTCCGCAAGCGACTGAGTCAGGCGCCCCGCGACGCCGAGTGGGTGCTGGAATACGTCCGGCGAGAGGCGCACACCCAGGAACAGCGCGAAATGGTTTGCGACGCGCTGATCTTCAAGTGCGAGGTCCTGTGGACCCAGCTCGACGCCCTGGAGCATGCGTACTGGGAAGGGCACATCCCCCCCGGCGCTTACGTACCCAAGGGATAGACGTGGACCGGACCGTAGTTCAGGAAGCCTCGGTGCCGAACTTCCCGCGCGGCGTGAAGTTCCGGTTCAACAAGGCTAAGGAGCAATGGGTGATCCTCGCCCCGGAGCGCTTGCTGGTGCCGGACGAAACCGCCGTTGAAGTACTGAAACTGTGTGACGGGTCGGCCTCGGTCGGCAACATCGTCGATGATCTGGCGGCCCGTTTCAACGCACCGCGAGATGTCATTGCCACAGACGTAGCCGCGCTGTTGCAGGACCTCGCCGACAAGGGATTCATAACCGCATGACCGAATCAGTCGAGGCCCCCCTGGCGCTACTGGCGGAGCTGACGCATCGCTGCCCGCTGCAGTGCCCGTACTGCTCCAACCCGCTCGAACTGGAGCGGGCAAGCAACGAGATCGACACCGCCACCTGGCTCCGCGTCCTCGACGAGGCGGCCGCAATGGGGATGCACCAGGTCCATTTCTCCGGCGGCGAGCCGACGGTGCGGAAAGACCTCGAAGAGTTGGTCCGGCACGCTGACGAAAACGGCCTGTATTCGAATCTCATCACCTCGGGCGTGCTACTGGACAGGACACGCCTTGAAGCCCTCGCCGAACTTGGCCTCGAACACGTCCAGATCAGCTTTCAGGACACGGTCGCGCCCAACGCCGACCGCATCGGCGGGTACAAGGGCGGCCACGAAAAGAAGATCGCCTTGGCGCACATGGTTCGCGAAACCGGCCTCGCACTGACAGTGAACGCGGTCGTCCATCGCCAGAACATCGAGCACGTGCCCGACTTCCTCGACATGGCCGTCGATCTGGGCGCAGAGCGAATCGAAATCGCCCAGGTGCAGTATTACGGCTGGGCGCTGAAGAACCGGGCCGCATTCATCCCGACCTATGATCAGTTGAAGCGCACTACCGAATTCGTCACCGAGGCGCGCGAACGCCTGAAAGGCGTCCTCGTCATCGACTACGTCGTTCCCGACTACTACGCCCGCCGCCCAAAGACCTGCATGGGCGGTTGGGGGCGACGCTTCCTGAACATCAACCCGGCCGGCAAGGTCCTGCCCTGCCACGCCGCCGAAAGCATTCCGGGCCTGACGTTCGATTCGGTCCACGACCACAGCCTTGCGTGGATTTGGGAGAATTCGTCAGCGTTCAACAAGTACCGCGGCACTGCGTGGATGCCCGAACCCTGCAAGTCCTGCGACCGCGCCGAGCTGGACTGGGGTGGCTGCCGCTGCCAGGCCTACGCGCTGACCGGCAACGCCGGCACCGTCGATCCGGCCTGCGAGCTGTCGCCGCTGCACGAGGAAACCTTTGGCCTGGCGATGAAGGAAGCGGCAGGACCGCCGCCGGCGTTCATCTACCGCCGCATCGGCGCCGACCAGGAACAGGACGCGCCGGTGTTCGCGGAGCCGGCGGAATAGCGCCCGCGACTATCCGGCACGCGCGACCGGGTACCCCAGTCCGTCGAGCAACGCCGCCGTCTCCGACAGCGGCAGACCGACGATGTTTGAGTACGACCCGTTGATGTTCTTCACCAGGGCTGCGAAGCGTCCCTGAATCGCATATCCGCCGGCGCATCCCCGCCACTCGCCGCCCGCCAGAACCCAGTCGATCTCGGAACTTGTCATCCGTTTGACCGTGACCACGGTCGTCACTACCCGCTCCCGACATATCCCGCCCGGACTACGAACCGCGACCGCGGTCGTCACGCGGTGGCGTCGCCCCGACAACAGGGCCATATGGCGCCGCGCCACCGCTTCGTCCCCGGTTTTCGGCAGGATTCTGCGCCCGCACGCGACAACGGTATCGACGGCCAGCACAAATACGCCGTCGGCGGCGACCGCGTCACAGTCCCGCTTGGCGACCGCCAGCCGCCGCGCGGCGTCCCGCGCCGATTCGGCCCGACGCAGCGTTTCGTCCACGTCGGGCGCAACGACGCGATCCGGCTCCACGCCGATCTGCCGCAGCAACGCCAGTCTTCGGGCCGATGCGGACGCCAGCAGCAATCGCCGGCCCGTCGCCGGACTCATGCCTACTTGTATCGAAAGGTGATTCGGCCCTTCGTGAGGTCATACGGAGTCATTTCCACCAGCACCTTGTCGCCGGCCAGAACGCGAATCCGGTGTTTGCGCATTTTCCCGGCGGTGTGGGCCAACACCTCGTGTTCGTTGTCCAACTTGACGCGAAACATTGCGTTCGGCAGCAATTCAACGACGGTTCCCGGAAACTCCAGCAGTTCTTCTTTCGCCATTCAAAATCCTTGTGCCGCACATTCGGCGTCGATGGCGGCTATACAAGTCCCCGGATGCCCCGAAATCAAGGAGTTTCCGGGCCGCCGCGCGCTTTTGTCCCGCCCTCCGGCCCCAGCCACGAATCGATCTTGGCGGAAATGGCATCCCGCACATCGCGGTACGCCTGCAAAATGGCATCGCGGTTGCCGCGCACCGCCGTCGCATCCAGGGTGTGCCAGAACATCAGCTCACAGGACATCGTCCGCGTCAGTTCGACGGCGCTGTGCTGCGCCGCCGGCGACAACGAAACGATGTAGTCGAAGGACGTATCCGTCAGGTCGCCGAACGTCTTTGCCTTGTGGGCGCTCAGGTCGACGCCGATCTCGTCCATCACCGCAACCGCGAACGGGTCGATGTCGGCGCACCGCACACCCACCGAATCGGCATAGACGCGATCGCCAAAGCGCAGCTTCATCAGTCCTTCGGCAATCGGCGACCGCACCGCGTTGTGGTCGCAGGCGAACAGAACGCTGCCGGGCAACCGCGCCATGCCTAGCCCCGCACGTGCAGAACGCAGATCAACGTAAACAGCCTGCGCGCCGTATCCCGATCCAGATCGGCGTATGGCGCCAGACGCTCCTGCAACATTTCCGCGGCCTCGTCATGCAGGCTGCGGCGTCCCATGTCGATCGCTTCGATCTTCGACGGTGAGTCCGTCTTGATCGCGTCGTAGTAGGTTTCGCAAACGACGAAATAGTCCTTGATGATGCGGCGGAACGGCGTCAGAGCCAGGGGAATGCGCCGCAACGCCGCACCGGCCTCGTCGGCAACGTCGATGACCAGTTGCCCGCCTTCTATGCCCAAGCGAATCCGGAACGGACCTCCCTCCTCTCCGGCGAGGGCGAACCGGTTCTGCTGCAACAGGTCATAGATTGCGACCTTGCGTTCGTGCTCGATGTCCGGGCTGCGGCGGAGAACGGTCCGTTCGTCGAGGGTAATCTCGGTGATGCGCGGGTCGCTCACACCGCCGCCCCGGGGATCAGTTCATGCGGATGCGCACGGACAGCGCGTGCGCACCCAGCCCCTCGGCGTCGGCGAGGGTCGCGGCAGCCCCGCCCACTACTGCCAGCGACGCGGCATCGCAACGCACCAAAGACGTCCGCTTGACAAAATCCAGCACCGAAAGGCCCGACGCGAATTTCGCGCTCCGCGCCGTCGGCAACACATGGCTCGGCCCGGCAACATAGTCCCCGACCGCCTCCGGCGTATACCGCCCCAGAAAGATCGCGCCGGCGTTGCGGACCTTTGCGGCAACGGCATCGGCATCGTCGCGCGGCAGCTCCAGATGCTCCGGCGCCACGCGATCGATCAGCGCCACCGCCTCCTCGCTGTCGCGCACGACGACAATCACGCCATGGTCCCGCCAGCTGGCCGACGCGATGGCGGCGCGGGTCAATGTCGTCAACGTCGTTTCCACTGCCTCCGCGACCGCGTCCGCGAATCCGGCGCTGTCAGCCAGCAGAATGGATTGCGCCGATTCGTCATGTTCCGCCTGGGACAGCAGATCGGCGGCGATCCACGCCGGATCGTTGCGGTCGTCGGCATAGACAAGAATCTCCGATGGCCCGGCGATCATGTCGATGCCGACGGTGCCGAACACCTGCCGTTTTGCCTCGGCGACATAGGCGTTGCCCGGCCCGACGATCTTGTCGACGGCGGCCACCGAGTCGGTCCCATACGCCATCGCCGCCACCGCCTGCGCGCCGCCGATACGATAGATTTCGTCGATCCCGGCGACCCGCGCGGCGGCCAGCACCAGCGGGTTGATGTCGCCGCCCGGCGCCGGCACGACCATCGCCAACCGCTCCACACCGGCCACGCGCGCCGGCACGGCGTTCATCAGCACCGACGACGGGTACGCGGCCTTGCCGCCCGGCACGTACAGTCCGGCCGACGACACCGCCGTCCAGCGGTGGCCCAATTCAACACCGGCGCTGTCGACATACCGGTCGTCGGCCGGCAATTGCCGCCGGTGATAGGCCTCGATGCGCTCGGCCGCCAGGTCCAGCGCCCGGCGCTGGTCGGCGGCCACCGCTGCAACCGCCGCATCAACCTGTGCCTCACTGACCCGGATCGTGCCCGAATCCAGCGCCACGCCGTCAAAGCGCTCGGTCAGCGCAAAGACCGCCGCGTCACCCCGCGCCCGCACGTCGGCCAGAATCTCCGACACCGCCGCGCGCACGTCCTCGTCGTGCGCCCGCCGTTTCGCCAGCATGCCGTCGAATGCGTCCGCAAATCCGGCGTCGCCGCTATCAAGCCGCAACGGCATCGACGGCCTCCCGGAACCGCTCCACCCATGCGCCGAGAACCGTGGACCGTGTTTTCAGCGCCGCCCGATTCACAACCAGCCGCGACGAAATGTCAGCGATGCGCTCGACCTCGACCAGGCCGTTGGCGCGCAACGTGTCGCCGGTCGAAACCAGATCGACGATGCGGCGGCACAGCCCCAGGCTCGGGGCAAGCTCCATCGCCCCCGACAGATTGATGCATTCCGCCTGCACACCGCGCCGGGCAAAATGGCGGCGGGTGATCTCCGGATATTTCGTCGCCACGCGCACGTGGCTCCACCTTGCGGGATCGTCGGTCTGCATCAGCTCCGCCGGCTCCGCCACGGCCATGTGGCATTTGCCGACGCGCAGGTCCAGCGGCGCGTAGATTTCCGGATAGTCGAACTCCATCAGCACGTCGTTCCCGGCCACGCCAAGCTGCGCAGCGCCAAAGGCGACGAACGTGGCTACGTCAAAGCTCCGCACGCGCACCAGTTTCAAACCCGGCACGTTCGTGTCAAACACCAGACGCCGCGAATCGGGGTCGTCGAATTCCGGCTCCGGTTCGATTCCGGCGCGCCGCACCAACGGCATCACCTCGTGAAGGATGCGGCCTTTCGGCAACGCGACAACAATTTCCCGATCGTCAACGGACGCGGTCATTCATCCCGCTCCGTCGCCGGGTGCTTGGGCGTCCGCCGCGCCGGCCACGGCTCGCCAAGATCGCTGAGGTAACAATCGATGCACTCCACCTCAAGCCGCACCGATCCGCTGCCGGCGAATTCGAGCAATAGCTCCGCCACGCCGTCCTCCCTCTCGTCGGCCCTGATCGCCAACAGCTGCAACAGTTCGTCCGGGTCCGCGCCAAGTTCGCGGGTCTGCACCCGCAGCACGGAATCGAAATGCACGCCGGCCCGCACCCGCTCCGCCGGGCGCTCTCCGGCGGAGCCGCTCTCCCAGCGAAAGCGGTTGAACGTCGCGGCAAACCGGTGCTGCCGCGGCCGATAGACAAGCTCGGCGCGCCGCGTGATCGCATCCTGCAGACAGGCCGACACGACCAAAAGGTCCTGGGCGTCCCGAGCCGTAAGCCGGAGTGGCTTCGCGTCCTTCATGGTGCCTGGCGAAGACGTTGGCGGTTCGGCCCAACCTAGTGCCTGCGGCGTCCGCATTCCAGTCAGCCGCGGATTCGCTCAATCTCTGCGCCACAGGCGGCCAGTTTCTCGACTAGTCCGGCATAGCCCCGGTCCAGGTGGTATACGCGATTGACGGTCGTCTCGCCCTCGGCGACCAATCCTGCCAACACCAAAGATACCGAGGCGCGCAGGTCGGTCGCCATTACCGGCGCGCCCCGCAACGCCGCCACGCCCCGCACCGTTGCGTGGTTGCCGCGCACCGATATGTCGGCGCCCATGCGCGCCAGTTCGGGTACATGCATGAACCGGTTCTCGAAAATCGTCTCGGTCAGCACCGACGTGCCCGCGGCGATCGCCGCCACCGCCATCAACTGCGCCTGGGCGTCGGTGGGGAAACCGGGATAGGGCGCCGTCGCCACGTTGACCGCCGTCAGCGGCCCGTCGCGCCGCACCGTCACCGCGTCCGCATCGGCCGCGACCTCGGTGCCGGTTCGCGCCATCACGTCGCCGACCGCCTCCATCAGGGCGGGATCGGCGCCCGGCAGCCGGATCGCGCCGCCGGTGATCGCGCCGGCCATCACATAGGTCGCCGCCTCGATACGGTCGGGAATGACGCGATGTTCGCCGCCGGCCAATTTTTGACGGCCGCGAATGCGGATCCGCGCCGTCCCCGCCCCGTCGATCTCCGCGCCCATCGTCGCAAGGCACCGGGCCAGGTCGACAATCTCGGGCTCCAGGGCCGCGTTTTCCAGCACCGTCTCGCCCGCCGCCAACGCCGCCGCCATCATCAGGTTTTCGGTCGCGCCGACCGACACCTGCGGAAACACGACCGTCGCGCCGGTCAGGCCCGTCGGCGCCCGCGCCAGTACATAGCCGTCGACGATCTCGATTTCGGCGCCAAGCCGCCGCAGTCCCGCCAGATGCAGGTCCACCGGCCGCGTGCCGATCGCACATCCGCCCGGCAGCGACACGCGGGCCTCGCCGAATCGCGCCACCAGCGGCCCCAGCACCAGCACCGAGGCCCGCATTTTCCGCACCAGTTCATAGT
This sequence comes from Pseudomonadota bacterium, assembly GCA_027625125.1. Taxonomy (GTDB): domain Bacteria; phylum Pseudomonadota; class Alphaproteobacteria; order UBA2966; family CAIVPW01; genus JAQBXG01. The sequence goes on along the minus strand of JAQBXG010000039.1, from coordinate 635 downwards.
CGGCGGTGGTGTCGGAAACGCGCCCCCCGTCCAGTGTGACCACGCGGCCTGCGGCCGCGCCGGTTGCCGGACCGATGTCGGCGGCGACCCCCAGCGACCGCAACAGCTCCACCATCGTCCCGATATCGGCCAGGTCCGGAACATTGGCGATGCGAAGTGGCGCGGCGGTCAGCAGCGCCGCCGCCATCAGCGGCAGCGCCGCATTCTTCGCGCCGCCGATCGGGATGGTGCCGTGGAGCGGCGCGCCGCCGCGGATACGGATTCGGTCCATGAGGGCCGCAGTTGTACCGCATCGGCGGGCGGCACGGTACGACTGCGGATTATCCGCGCGGCTTCAGCAGCGTCGATCGCGGGGCCGCCCCCCGGTCGGCATGGTCCTGGCCCTTGCGGCGCTTCAGGTTGTCGCGCAACGCCCGGGACAGCCGCTCCCGCGTTGCCTCCTTCGGTCGTTCGGCGCGGCGGTCCTTGCCGTCCGGCGGCCGTTTCACGCTCGCGCCTCCAGGCCATTCAGCGTCTGCGCGGCGCGCTTGCCGCCTCTGGCCAAATTTGGCAAGGTCCGGCGCGCACGCCCACATAGCTCAGGGGTAGAGCACTCCCTTGGTAAGGGAGAGGTCCAAAGTTCGAATCTTTGTGTG
>JAQBXG010000038.1 GCA_027625125.1 Pseudomonadota bacterium | reverse complement strand
CCTTGAATGTTCGCGTGCCGCTTGCCACATCGGGGGATAGCGGGCACCCTCATGGCGCGCCGCCGCCCGGCTGTCGCCGCGGCATTCAAGGCGTCCCGGCGGTCGCCGGGAGTGATACGATCCCTGGCCGTTGCCGGGGAGGACCAGCGTTCCCGGATTCCCCCGGACAGGAAGAATCGCCATGACCGAACTCGCAACAGAACTCGCCGGCGTCCAGACCTATCCGGTATTGCCGCTGCGCGACATCGTCGTGTTTCCGCACATGATCGTGCCGCTGTTCGTCGGCCGCGAAAAATCCGTGCGGGCGCTGGAGGAGGTCATGCGCGACGACAAGCAGATTCTGCTTGTGGCGCAAAAGAACGCCGCCGAGGACGATCCGACGCCCGACGACATTCACCGCGTCGGCACCATCGGGTCGGTGCTGCAATTGCTGAAACTGCCCGACAACACGGTCAAGGTTCTGGTCGAAGGCGGCAGCCGCGCGCGCATCCATGCCTTTGAAGATTTTTCGGAGTACTTTCGCGCTCGCGCCAGCCTGATCGACGAGAATGTCGGCGACGAACGCGAAGTGGAGGCGCTGGCGCGCTCGCTGTATTCGCAGTTCGAACAATACGTGAAATTGAACAAGAAGATTCCGCCCGAGGTGCTGGTTTCGCTGAACCAGATCGAGGACCCGAGCAAACTTGCGGATACCGTGGCGTCGCATCTGACGACGAAGGTTTCGGAAAAGCAGGAACTGCTGGAAATCGGCAGCGTTGCCGAGCGGCTGGAGCGCGCCTATTCGCTGATGGAAAGCGAAATCGGTGTGATGCAGGTCGAGAAGCGCATCCGCAGCCGCGTCAAACGCCAGATGGAGAAGACGCAGCGCGAGTACTACCTGAACGAACAGATGAAGGCGATCCAGCGCGAGTTGGGCGAGGGCGAGGACGGCAAGGACGAAATGGCCGAACTCGAGGAGCGGATTCAACAGACGAAGTTGTCACCGGAGGCGCGCGAAAAGGCCACCGCCGAACTGAAGAAGCTGCGCAATATGAGCCCGATGTCGGCCGAAGCGACGGTCGTCCGAAACTATCTCGACTGGATCCTGTCGCTGCCGTGGGGCAAGCGCAGCCGCATCCTGCGGGACATCAACAAGGCCGAGGCAATCCTGGACGAGGACCACTACGGCCTGGAGAAGGTCAAGGAGCGCATCCTTGAATACCTGGCGGTGCAGCAGCGCACCCGCAAGCTGAAGGGGCCAATCCTGTGCCTGGTCGGCGCGCCCGGCGTCGGCAAGACGTCGCTGGGGAAATCGATCGCGCGGGCCACCGGCCGCAACTTTGTCCGTATGTCGCTGGGCGGCGTGCGCGACGAGGCCGAGATTCGCGGCCATCGGCGAACCTATATCGGCTCGCTGCCGGGCAAAATCATCCAGTCGATGAAAAAGGCGAAGACGACGAATCCGCTGATCGTCCTGGATGAGATCGACAAGCTGGGCGCCGACTTCCGCGGCGACCCGAGTTCGGCGCTGCTGGAAGTTCTGGACCCGGAACAAAACAACACTTTCAACGACCACTACCTGGAGCTGGACTACGACCTTTCGGACGTGATGTTCCTGACCACCGCGAATTCGCTGCTAATTCCGCCCGCGTTGCTGGACCGCATGGAGGTCATTCGCATCTCCGGCTACACCGAGGACGAAAAGGTGCAGATTGCCCGCCGCCACCTGATTCCGAAGCAGGTCAAGGCCCACGGATTGAAGAGGGGCGAGTGGGAAATCTCGGAGACGGCGATCCGCGATGTGATCCGGTATTACACGCGCGAGGCCGGGGTGCGGAGCCTGGAGCGGGAGCTGGCCGGTCTGGCGCGGAAGGCGGTGCGCGACATCGTCCAGCGGGGCGCCAAGGGGCTGAAGATCACGACCCGCAACCTGGAGAAATACGCCGGGGTGCGAAAGTTCCGGTTCGGCGAAGCCGAGTTGGAGGACCTGGTCGGCGTGACCACCGGGCTGGCCTGGACCGAAGTCGGCGGCGAATTGCTGTCGATCGAGGCGGTGCTGGTGCCCGGCAAGGGCAAGATGACGATCACCGGCAAACTCGGCGACGTGATGCAGGAATCGGTGCAGGCGGCGGCGTCCTATGTCCGCTCGCGGTCGATCGACTTCGGCATCAAGCCGACGCTGTTCGAAAAACGCGACATTCACGTGCACGTCCCCGAAGGTGCGACACCGAAGGACGGACCGTCGGCCGGCATCGCGATGGCGATATCGATCATTTCGGTCCTGACCGGCATCGCCGTGCGCAAGGAAGTGGCGATGACCGGCGAGATCAGCCTGCGCGGCCGCTCGCTGCCGATCGGCGGCCTGAAGGAGAAACTTCTGGCGGCGCTGCGCGGCGGAATTTCAACCGTTCTGATCCCGCGTGACAACGAAAAGGACCTGGCGGAGATCCCCGACAACGTAAAGAAGGGGTTGAGGATCGTTCCGGTAACTACCCTCGACGATGCGGTAAAAGAGGCTTTGGTGTCGGCGCCGATTCCGATCGAGTGGGACGAAAACGAGAAGGCGGAGGTTCCGGCCGAGCAAGGCGAACCGGAGCGCGACGGCGTTACCACACACTGATGCAATGCGGCAACAACGCGCGGAGAATGGTGCGTGTTGTGGCGGAAACCCTCGCTGTTTCCCTTTGACGGTGCGTGGGGGCGCTACTACACTCGCGCCAGCGTTTCACCAAAACATGTCGCCGAATCCAAGTATGCCTAACATTCAAGGGGGCCACTGTGAACAAGAATGACCTCGTAGCGGAAGTCGCCAGCGCGGCCGAACTGTCAAAAGCCGACGCCACCCGGGCGGTCGAAGGCGTTTTCGATTCGATTACCAAGTCGTTGTCGGACGGCACCGAAGTGCGCCTCGTCGGATTTGGCACCTTCAGCGTCGCCCGCCGCCAGGCGTCGGAAGGGCGAAACCCTCGCACCGGCGAAAAGATCCACATTCCCGCGTCGAATCAGCCGAAATTCAAGGCTGGCAAGGCGCTGAAGGACGCTGTGAACTAACCGGAATTCCGTGCGTTGTGGCCGGCCGTCCAGTGGGCGGCCGGTCTTGTTTGAGGCCTGCGCCAGGACGGATCGGGTATTGCGGGCGATTAGCTCAGCTGGCAGAGCGTCTCGTTTACACCGAGAAGGTCGGCGGTTCGATCCCGTCATCGCCCACCATCGGGTCCGCCCCGGTCGACGCCGCGGCGCTTCGCGTGCCGCTTGACCGGGGTCGGGGCCTCGACTACATCCAACCCCTCCCCAGGGGGTGTAGCTCAGTCGGTTAGAGCGCCGGCCTGTCACGCCGGAGGCCGCGGGTTCGAGTCCCGTCACTCCCGCCATTCTTCCGCCATTCTTCGATCGGGTTGCCGGCGCGGACTCTGTCAATCGGGCCCTTGGCCTCGCCTTGTGCCGCCACGACCGCCGGTGTATCGTTCCGGGTGCGCTCGAAGTCGCCCTCTAGGCTGTGTCCCAGGTTCGGCGTCGGGGGGCTTGGCCGGGCGCGCGCCTGAACCGGGGCAGGGCCGGAGGTTTTCCGGCCGGGAGGATTCAACAATCATGGAGGTGCCGAAATGGCATATCGTAACACAGACAGCCTGCGTGCTGCCGGCAGGGTGATCCTTGGCGGCGCGATGGCGACGGCGCTCGCGCTGCCGTCGTTCGCAGCGAACGTCACCCAGGCGCGGCTTGAAAACGCCGACGCAGAGCCGCAAAACTGGCTGATGGGGTTCCAGAACTATAGTTCGCATCGCTATTCGCGACTGAATCAGATCAACCGTGACAACGTCGGCGGATTGAAGGTCGCGTACACGATCCCGCTCACTTCCGCGCTGGTTGGTCGGACCAGCACCAATCTGCAAAACTATCCGCTGGTCGACAACGGCATGATGTATGTCGATGACGGCGCCGGGCTGTACTACAAGATCGACGTGACTTCCGGGATTCAGGGCGTGAATCTGTGGAAGGCCGATGCGGCGCTGGAAAAAGACATCGGCGCCCGGTCCCGCGGCATCGCCATGTGGGCCAACGCAATCTTCCACAATCTGGACGACGGCCGGGTGATTTCGATCGACCGCGATTCCGGTGAGTTCAACTGGGATCTGCAGATCGCGCGCGTTCCGGGCAAGCCGGGCTCGTCCGATATCAATATCGAAAAGGAAGGCTTCACCGCCGCGCCGATCGCCGCCGACGGCAAGCTTCTGGTCGGCAACAGCAAGGGCGATGCCGGCACCAACGGCTGGTTGGCCGCACTGGATATCAACACCGGCGAAGAATTGTGGCGGACCTATGTCATTCCGGGACCGAACGATCCGGGCGGGGAGACCTGGGCCGACGACCACAACGCATGGAAGACCGGCGGCGGTGGGCTGTGGACCACGGGTTCCTATGACCCGGACCAAAACCTCACCATCTGGGGCGTAGCCCAGCCGGTGCCGATGTTCGATCCGGAGTTCCGGCCCGGCGACAACCTGTACACAAACAGCGCCGTGGGCTTCAACATGGATACCGGCGCCATCGAGTGGTACTTCCAGTACACGCCGAACGAGTCATGGGACTATGACGAGCAGGGCGTGCATATGCTGATCGACGCGGAGTTCGGCGGCGTAACGCGCAAGATGGTCACGCACTTCGCGCGCAACGGGTATTACTACCAGCTCGATCGCACCAATGGCGATTTTCTGTCCGCCGGGCAGTTCGTTGAGCTGATCACCTGGACCGACGGCATCGACCCGAAGACCGGCAAGCCGGTCGAGTACGACCCCAATCTGCAATTGCAGACATACAAGCCCGAAACGCGGTTCCTGCGGGGCGAGATGACGGCAGGCGCGGATACACCGTTCGCATGCCCGCACTTGTTGGGCGGCGTCCGGTGGCAGCCCACGGCCTATAACCCGACCAAAAAGACCGCCTATTCAGGGTCAAGCGACGGTTGCTTCAAACTGGAAGTCGAGCCCGTTGTCTCGCTTGGCCCCGACGGCGGAATCGATCTCGCAAATCGGTTCGGCCACAAGAATGCGGACTGGGGACTGGTTCAGCACCAGGACCTGCACGGCCTGCTGGCCGCGGCGGACGTGACGACGGGCCAAGTGACTGCCCGGCATCGCGGCCAGTTCCAGAACCTGGCCGGCGTTCTGGCGACTGCGGGCGGTCTGGTCTTCACCGGCTGGGCCGACGGCTCCGTCACCGCCCACGACGACGAGACGTTGGGTGAAGTCTGGAGGTTCCACACCGGAATCTCGATCAAGGCTCCGCCGATTGCGTTCGCCTACGGTGGCAAGCAGTACATCGCCATCATCGCCGGTGGTCCGGTCCCGGGCCTGCCGTTCGGCCATGCCGAACTGGCAGAGATGAGCATCGGTACGACGATGTATGTCTTCACGCTGTAAAGTCTGAGTACAAGAAGGGGGCGGGTCGGTGCGGCCCGCCCCTTTTTTGTCAGAGGGTTCGGAGCGAACCGGTGCCAATCGATCGCTTGAGATACCGTGGATGGATTGCCGGCGCCGCGATGGCGATTGCGGCTGTGTTTATTGCCGCCCCGACAAAGGCGCAGGACGGTTCGGTCGTTGCGGCCGCAGGACTCTATGCGCCTTCGGTGTGGGATCTGGAGCTTGGCGGGCACGCAGCCACGCTGCCTTCCGCGGAGTTCATCGATTTTGCCTGCGGCACGCGGGGCGGGCCGCCCTCGTTGCCGCTGGCGGGTTGGCTGGACTTCGATCGATGCGCCGCCGAGGCCGATACCGGCTTGCACGAAGTCTATTTTCAATACGACGACGAGCCTGAGTACTGGGCCAGGGCGCTTCGACTCGATACCCAGGTGGAGCTGTACCGGTACACATCCGCGTATTCGATACCGGTGATCGTATCGGCGTTGTTTGATGACGATGGTTTTCTGATGGGTTTCCGCATGGTCACGGATCCGCGAGTGGACCTGAGCCGGCGCGAGAAAGGATCGGACCTGGGCGGATATTTGATGGCCCGCTATGACGGCGCGGCGTGGGCCTGCGCCGATCTGCCGCGGCTCGAGGGCGAGCGGGAATATCAGGGAGATTTCTTCAAGCGCCGCTGCACCCAGCACGATCGCGAAGAAGGTTTCGAGTTGGTCCTTGAGCAGCACCACTTGCGCAAGCCGGGGCAGTTCGCCGTCGATCCCGCCAACGGCATGCCCACGGAAGGTCAGTTCGAGAGCTCGACATATTTTCAGCTCACGTTGACTCGCGAGGTTCCAGACCGCGAGGCGGTCTTGGCGAACTTGCCGCCGCGGGGGCAATCCGAGCACGATTTGTTGGCGATTCGCGCAAGGGATTGTCCGGGATGTGATCTCGCCGGCGCCCACCTCAAGCGCGCTGATCTGACCGGCGCCAATCTTGCGGGAGCAAATCTGGCCGGGGCCAATCTGCATGGGGCGATCCTGGCGGGAGCCAACCTTGCGGGCGCTAACTTGCAGGGCGCGAACCTGAACCGCGCCGACCTCAAGCGCGCCGACCTCGCCGGCGCCGACCTCGGCGAGGCGATGTTGTACGAGGCGCGGCTGGACGCCGCCATTTTGACCGGGGCCAGACTACAGGGCGCGCACGCGTCGAGAGTGCAGTTGATCCGCGCCGATCTCAGGGATACGAACCTGAGCCAGATCGATCTGCGGGACGCACGGCTGAACGACGCCAACTTTGACGGCGCGCGAATCAACAATGCCTTTCTGGACGACGCGCAACTGTCGCGATCGAGCATGGCGGCGGCGCAGATGGTGCTTACGTCGTTCCGGTTCGCGAACATGGCGGGCGCGAATCTGGCCGGCGCCGACGTCCGCGCCTCGGACCTGTTCGGCGTCAACTTTCGCGGCGCGAACCTTGCAAACGTGGACTTTTCAGGCTCGCGGCTTTCGAACGTCAACCTGTCAGACGCGGTGACCGACGGCGCGGTGTTCGCGGACACCCTGTTGCCGGCCGGATTTGTTCCCGGAGCGCCCTAGCGGAGGGCGTCGCAGCGGATTGATTCCGCGCCCATCAAGTCGATGCATTCCGCAAGGGTCGGCGGACCGGCGTCCTTGAAATGTTCAACAATGAACATCGCCAGCGAATCGGCATGGCGCTTGACCAGTGCGATGGCGGCCCGACTGGGGGTGTCGGGTCCCAATTGTTCGCGGGTCAGGCCGTAGCAGCGGTCGTCATTGTAGGCACGAGCGTCATAGTGGGGCATGCCGGTGCCGGGACGGCCGCACAGAATCGTCTCGGAAATCTGTTCGACGGTCAGGATCGTCTCGCGCAGGTTTGCGCCCTTGGACGAGCGCGGCTCGTCTGGGATACCGTTGGCAGCCCACCCGTGGCAGTCCTTGCAGTCAGTTTCGCCGATCCACATTCGGCGACCGATGTCGGCGTTTTGCGCCGCCGCCGGTAGTGCGGTGACAAACCCGAACGCCACGGCCAACAGCACCAGCGATGCGGCGCGGATGAGATTCGACTTGGCGACGTACACGGCGACCCCCGGCAATCGGCAGAAGATCTGCGGAGTTTCGCATCGATCCGGGAGCATTTCAACTCGGGAGGACGGCGAAACCGCTTTGCCATGTCAACAGAAATCCGCCCGAAGCATGGGGTTGCGGTCGGCTTGCCCCGGCTGAAGCAGCGCATCTATACTCCCGGCAATTGCGGGCTCGCGTCCCGTGCGGCGTTGAAATTCCCGCCAGGCCGCTCGCGAACGGTTCAGCTGGCGCGTTGGGGATGACGCGCGAAACCGGAGGATCGCTTGCAAGACCTGCTTGCCGAGTACCTGCCGATCATGATCTTCCTGGGCGTCGCCGTCGGGTTGTCGCTGGTGATCGTCATCGGATCCTGGCTCGCCGCCCGGCAAAAACCGGATGCGGAGAAGCTGTCGTCCTATGAGTGTGGATTCGATTCGTTTTCGGATTCCCGCCGCGAGTTCGACGTACGCTTCTACCTGGTCGCGCTGCTGTTCATTATCTTTGACCTGGAAGTCGCGTTTCTGTTTCCGTGGGCGGTGTCTTTGGGCACCATCGGCGTGTTCGGGTTTTGGTCGATGGTCATCTTTCTGGGCGTGTTGACGGTCGGGTTCATCTACGAATGGCGAAAAGGGGCGCTGGAATGGGAGTAGCGCCGGGCGCTGCCGCCGACGGTCCATTTCCGCAGATGTCGGCCGACCTGGCGGACCGCGGGTTTCTGGTCACCGAGGTCGACAAGGTCGTCAACTGGGCCCGGACCGGGTCCCTTTGGTGGATGACATTCGGGCTTGCGTGCTGCGCCGTCGAGATGATGCACGCCTCGATGCCGCGCTATGACCTTGATCGATTCGGCGTCGTGCCGCGGGCAAGCCCGCGGCAGTCGGACCTTATGATCGTTGCCGGTACGCTGACGAACAAAATGGCGCCGGCGCTCCGCAAGGTCTACGACCAGATGGCGGAGCCGCGATGGGTGATTTCAATGGGGAGCTGCGCCAACGGGGGCGGCTACTATCATTATTCGTACTCGGTGGTGCGGGGATGCGACCGCATCGTTCCGGTCGACATCTATGTGCCCGGTTGTCCGCCGACCGCCGAGGCGCTGGTGTACGGCATTCTGCAATTGCAGAAGAAGATTCGCCGCACCGGCACGATCACCCGCTAGCATCGATGGCCAACGATCCCGCGCTCGGCGAACTGGTGGACGGCATCGAAGCCGCGTTGCCGGGTGTCGTTCGCGGCGCCGATTGGTGCCGCCGTCAATTGACGCTGTTGTGCAGCCTCGACGACCTGGTTCGGTTGCTGACCTACTTGCGCGACGATTCGGGTGCGCTGTTCAAGGTGTTGATCGACATTGCCGCGACCGACTGGCCGGGCCGGTCGCCGCGGTTCGACGTGATCTATAACTTGCTGTCGCTGCGCCACAACCAAAGGATTCGCGTCAAGGTCGAGACTTCCGAGGATGCGCCGGTGCCGTCCGTGTGCGGCGTCTTCAAGGCGGCGGGCTGGTACGAACGCGAAGCGTGGGATCTGTTCGGCATCCTGTTCACCGGCAACCCCGATCTGCGGCGCATTCTGACCGACTACGGATTCGACGGCCATCCGATGCGAAAGGATTTTCCGCTGACCGGCCACGTCGAGGTGCGCTACGACGATGAGGCGAAACGGGTTGTCTATGAGCCGGTGCAATTGACGCAGGAGTTCCGCACCTTTGACTTCATGAGTCCGTGGGAGGGCGCGCGCTATGTTCTGCCCGGCGACGAAAAAGCAGACGATGTCAAGGGCGAGAAGGCCTGACGATGGGCGAAGTCCAGATCGCCAACTACACGATCAACTTCGGCCCGCAGCACCCGGCGGCGCACGGAGTATTGCGTCTGGTGATGGAGCTGGACGGCGAAGTTGTCGAGCGCGCCGACCCGCATATCGGGTTGCTGCATCGGGGCACCGAAAAGCTGATCGAACACAAGACCTATGCCCAGGCGATCCCGTATTTCGACCGCCTGGATTACGTTTCGATGATGTGCCAGGAACATGCGTTCGTGCTGGCGGCGGAGAAGCTGCTGGAGCTGGAGGTGCCGCCGCGCGGACAGTACATCCGCGTACTGTTTTCGGAGATCACGCGGCTGCTGAACCATATTCTGAACATCACCACCCAGGGCATGGACGTCGGCGCGATGACGCCGGTGTTGTGGGGGTTCGAGGAACGCGAGCGCCTGATGGAGTTCTATGAGCGAGTGTCGGGGGCGCGTATGCACGCGAATTACTTTCGCGTCGGCGGCGTCCACCAGGACCTGCCGCCGGGGCTGGCCGACGACATCGGCGCCTATGTCGGCGGCCTGGACAAGGTGATCGATGACATCGAGGCGCTGCTGACCGAAAACCGCATCTTCAAACAGCGCAACGTCGATATCGGCGTCGTGACGGCCGAGCAGGCGATGGAATGGGGGTTTTCGGGCGTCATGCTGCGCGGCTCGAACGTGCCGTGGGATCTCAGGAAGTCGCAGCCTTATGAAGTGTATGACCGCATGGACTTTGACGTGCCGGTCGGCAAGCACGGCGACTGCTATGACCGCTATCTGTGCCGCGTCGAGGAGATGCGCCAGAGCATCCGCATCATCCAGCAATGCCTGAACGAGATGCCGGACGGGCCGGTGATCGCCGACGATCACAAGGTCGTGCCGCCGCGCCGGGCCGACATGAAAAGCTCGATGGAAGCATTGATCCATCACTTCAAGCTGTTCACCGAAGGGCACAAGGTTCCCGAGGGCGAGGTGTATGCGGCGGTCGAGGCGCCGAAGGGCGAGTTCGGCGTGTTTCTGGTATCGGACGGCGGCAACCGGCCGTACCGCTGCAAGATTCGCGCGCCTGGATTCGCGCATTTACAGGCGCTGGACTTTATGAGCCGCGGCCACATGCTTGCCGACACGGTGGCGATTATCGGCACGCTGGATATTGTGTTCGGCGAGGTCGACAGATGACAGGCCAGCCGCAATCGTTCTCCTTTACGCCCGAAAACGCCGACGCGGCGAAGCGCATCATCGCGAAGTACCCGAAGGGGCGGCAGCAAAGCGCGGTGTTGCCGTTGCTGGACCTGGCGCAGCGGCAGCACGACGGATGGCTGCCGCGGGCGGCGATGGATCATGTCGCCGCCGTGTTGGGCATGGCGCCGATCCGCGTCTATGAGGTCGCGACGTTCTACACGATGTTCAATCTGAAACCGGTTGGCCGCCACCATGTGCAGGTTTGCACGACGACGCCGTGCTGGTTGCGCGGCTCCGACGAGGTGATGGCGGCGTGCCGCAAGCGCCTGGGGGTGGAGCCCGGGCAGACGACCGCCGACGGCCAGTTCACGTTTTCCGAGGTCGAGTGCCTGGCGGCGTGCGTGAATGCGCCGATGGCGCAGATCGGCGACGACTATTACGAGGACCTGGATGCACAATCCATGACCCGCATCCTGAATGAACTGGCGGCGGGCCGGACGCCGACCCCCGGCCCGCAGGTGGCGCGGCAGACCTCGGCGCCGCAGGGCGGCGCGCGGACTCTGTCCGGCCAGTCCGGCGATGCCAACAGCGCGGAATCCTGATCCGATGCTTGCCGACAAGGACCGCATCTTCACCAATCTGTACGGCACGGCCGACTGGCGGCTGGCGGCGGCGCAAGGCCGTGGCGACTGGGACGGCACGGCCCAGATTCTGGCCCGCGGTCCGGAAAGCATCGTCAACGAGATCAAGGAATCGGGATTGCGGGGCCGGGGCGG
>JAQBXG010000037.1 GCA_027625125.1 Pseudomonadota bacterium | reverse complement strand
CGATGTGGCGACCTGGCGGCTCGTGTTCTTCATCAACGTGCCGCTCGGGCTTGGGGTGCTGTGGATGCTGGCGCGCTATGTGCCGGAAAGCCGCGGCTCCGCCGCCGCCGGCGGCATCGACTGGCTCGGCTCGGCGCTGGCGGTGTTCGGCCTCGGGGCGCTGGTGTTCGGATTGATCGATGGCGGCAAATTCGGATTCGACCGGCCGCTGGCGTCGGGCGCGATCGTTTTGGGCATTGTGTTGCTGGTCGCGTTTGTTGCCGCCGAGGCGCGATCCGCCAATCCGATGATGCCGCTGTCGCTGTTCCGGTCGCGCAACTTCTCCGGCGCCAACCTTCTGACCGTGCTGCTGTATGCGCCGCTGGGCGGCGGCACGCTATTCCTGCCGATCCTGATGATCGAGGTCTACGACTACTCGGCGATGCTGGCGGGGGCGGCGATGCTGCCGGTGGTGGTTCTTCTGGTGACGTTGTCGCGGTTCTTCGGCGGCTTGCTGCCGCGCACCGGGGCGACGGCGTTGTTGATCACGGGGCCGCTGATCGCCGGGGCGGGCTGGGCCTATTTTTCGCTGCCGTGGTTTTCTGGCGGGTACTGGACGACATTCTTTCCCGGCTTCGTGCTGTTGGGGCTGGGCATGGCCATCGTCGTCGCACCGCTGACCACCGTCGTGATGACGTCATTTGACGACAGCAAGGCCGGGGTTGCGTCGGGAATCAATAACGCCGCGTCGCGCACCGCCGGCCTTGTCGCCGTCGCGCTGTTCGGCGCACTGGTGACGGTCGTGTTCAACCTGGGCCTTGATGCGCGCATAGCCGAACTGATGCTGCCCGCCGGTGTTTCGGCGGCGCTGGCGGCCCAGGAAAATCTGATGACCGCCGCGCGGATTCCGGCCGGCCTCGGCGACGAGATGTCGCTGGCGCTGGAGAATGCGATCGACCAGTCGCTGCTTGCCGGGGTTCGCGCGGCGATGGTCCTGTCCGCCGCCCTGGCATTCGCCAGCGCCGCCTTCGCGGCGTTGATGATCCGCTACAAGCCCGCAGCGGGAAAATGACCGGCGACGACTGGTACACGGAAAGGCTGCACGCCGACGCGCGGCAACAGTTGCGCATCGCCAATCGCCTCTATCGCGGCCGGACCGCGTATCAGGATGTCGAGATTTTCGAAAACCCGACCCACGGGCGCGTGCTGTGCCTCGACGGGGTCGTGCAGACGACCGAGGCCGACGAGGCCCACTACCACGAAATGCTGGTGCATCCGGCGATGTTCGCGCACCGCGGCGCAGAACGCGTACTGGTCATCGGCGGCGCCGACGGCGGCGCGCTGCGCCAGGTGCTGCGCCATCCGGTCAAACGGGCGGTGCTGGTCGATATCGACGCCGAATTGATCGAACTGTGCCGCGCGCATCTACCGTCGATTTCCGCCGGGGCCTTTGACGACGCGCGCGCCCACAGCATGCCCGGCGACGGCGCGGCGTTCGTCGCCGCCACCGACGAACGCTTCGACGTGGTGATCGTCGATTCCACCGATCCGTTCGGGCCGGGGGCGGTGCTGTTCCAGGAGCCGTTCTTCCGGAACTGCCGCCGCGTGCTGGGCGACGGCGGCATCGTCATCAGCCAGAACGGCGTGCCCTTCTACCAGGCGTCGGAATTGTCGGTGGTCCACGCCGAGCGCAAGCGGGTGTTCGCCCGGGCCGGCTACTACGTCGCGCCGGTGCCGCTCTACGCCGGCGGCCATATGGCCTTCGGCTGGGGCAGTGACGACCTGGACCCGGCGCTGGTCCCCACCGACGCGCTTTCCCGCCGCATCGCCGCCGTCGACGGCGGCTTCCGCGTCTACGGCGCCGCTTGCCACGCGGCGGTGTTCGCGCTGCCGCGCTGGATCGAAGACCTGGCCGCGGCGGGCGGCGCAGCGCGGGCTTGAACGCCGGGGCCACCGACCCCACATCTCCGGAACTTGCCGCTTCGGGCGCCGCGTGCGGGTCCGGGGCGGCTCGCTCGCTCGCTGCCGAGGAGACGCCGATGACCCTGTTCGAAAGCCCGCTCCTGCTCGGATTCGAGCAATTCGAGCGCACCCTGAACCGCATATCCAAGTCGTCCGGCGACGGCTATCCGCCCTACAATATCGAGCAGCGCGGCGACCACGCGCTCCGCATCACAGTCGCCGTGGCGGGGTTCGTCCGCGACGACCTGGAAGTCACGATCGAGGAAAACCAGCTCGTCATCCGCGGCAAGCATGAAGCAGGCGAGGAAGAGGCGGGCCGGGTATACCTGCATCGCGGCATCGCCGCGCGGCAATTCCAGCGCACCTTCGTCCTTGCCGAAGGCATCGAGGTTCGCGGCGCGTCGCTCGACAATGGCCTGCTGCACGTGGACCTGGAGCGACCGGTGACAAAGCCGGTGTCGCGCCGCATCGACATCCGCGCGCCGAGACGCGAGGCAGAAGCAATCAACCCGAAGACAAGTGCGTGAGCCGAGGGATCACAGGAGTACGATGATGAACATCGCCGAACCGAACGGCCCCGACGACATTCTGCCGGACGCGGTACCGCTCGCCTACGTCAAGGCGGTGGATTTCGAGGGCGTCGCGGCGTATGCGATCCATGCCGCCGACGGTACCCAACTCGCGATTGTCGCCAGCCGCGATCTCGCCTTCGCTACCGTGCGCCAGCACGACATGAATCCGGTCAGCGTCCACTGACCGCAATTGCCGCGCGTCAGGCGGCGTGCGGCGTTGCGGATTCGGTCAACAGCGCATACAGCGCGTCGGCGCTTCGCGCCCCGCGCAGTTTTTCGCACATCGCCTTGTCCCGCAGCAGTCGCGAGACGCGCGCAAGCGTTTTGAGGTGATCGGCGCCGGCCGCCTCGGGCGCCAGCAGCAAGAACACCAGATCGACCGGCGCGCCGTCGATGGCGTCGAAATCGACCGGCGTTTCGATGCGGGCGAAAAATCCGAACAGCCTGTCCACCTCCGCAAGCCGCCCGTGGGGGATCGCGATGCCGTTGCCGACGCCGGTCGAACCAAGTCGCTCACGTTCCAGCAGGACTTCGAAAATCTTTCGTTCTTCGATACCGGTTTCACGCGCCGCGCGCTCGGCCAATTCCTGGAACACTTGTTTCTTGCTGGTGGCTTTCAGCGACGGAATGACGTTGCCGGGAACGAACAGTTGGCTCAGGTCCATGAATGCTCCTGAAAGGGGTTCGGTGGTTCGTGGTCTTGTGCCCGACAACGCCCGAAATGGCGCCGCACCGGATCCAGCGCCGGGCGCGGATCACAGTTTCGGATGGGCGTTTCTAGAAAACGGGGCGGACCATAATCCCGGCTTTTCCCGGCTGTCAACGTCCCCCCGCTGTTGGCCGCAAAAGCCTTACGAAGCCCTGCGTTTCAGCCTCCGGCGGTCCACCGACGACGGGATTCGCATCGCCTCGCGGTACTTCGCCACGGTCCGCCGGGCAATCTCGATGTCCGCCCGGCGCAGGGTCTCGACGATCTTGTCGTCGGACAGAATCGCTTCGGGCGTTTCGTTTTCGATCAACCCACGGATGCGCGCCCGCACGGTTTCGGCGGAATGCACGGTGGTGCCGCCGGCCGACGCGATCGCCGACGTAAAGAAGTATTTCATCGGATAGATGCCCCGGGACGTCGCCATGTATTTGTTGGCGGTGACCCGGCTGACGGTGCTTTCGTGCATTTCGATTTCAGTCGCGATGTCGCGCAGATTCAGCGGCCGCAGCCGGCTGACGCCATCGGACATGAACCCGTCCTGCTGCACAACGATTTCCGTCGCCACCTTCAAGATCGTGTTGGCGCGCTGGTCCAGCGATTTCACAAGCCAGTTCGCGGAGTGCAGACGTTCTGACAAGTATGCGCGGTCGGTTGCGCTGCTGGTCTTGCTGCTGATGCGCGAGTAATAGCGCAGGTTCACAAGCACCTTCGGCAGCGTTTCGCCGTTCAATTCGACCATCCAGCCGCCGTTTGGACGCCCCCGAACGAACACGTCGGGCACCACGGTCTGCGTGACTTCCGAGCCAAAGGCCAGGCCGGGTTTGGGGTTCAGCGCCTTGATCTCGCCGATCATGTCGGCGATGTCTTCGGCGTCGACGCCGCATACGCGCGAAAGCGCCTCGAAATCGCCGCGCGCCAACAGCTCCAGATTGTCCAGCATCGCCCGCATCGCCGGGTCCAGCCGGTTGCGTTCGGCCAGTTGCAATCCCAGACATTCCGGCAAGCTGCGGGCGAACACGCCGACCGGATCAAACTGCTGCAGCCGCGCCAGCGTCACTTCGACGTCGCCAATCTTGCATCCGACGTTCTCGGCCACCGTCGCAAGGTCGCCGGTCAAATATCCCGCTTCGTTCAGCAGATCGACAAGTTGCACGCCGATGATGCGCTGCACCGGGTCCTCGATCTCGATGCCAAGCTGGGCGCGAACGTGGTCCTGCAACGTCACGTCGTGGGACAGCGCCTGTTCCAGATCGTATTCGTCGGTCGAAAAATCCTGGCGGCCGCCGCCGGATGTCTGAAATGACTCCGAAGCCTGCATGCCGGGGGTCGGCTCGTCGGTTCCCATCGCGTCGGCGATATCCATGTCCAGCGGTGTCTCCGCCACATCGGATTCCAGCTCGACGCTGCCCAGCTCGACGGCGCTGTCGTCGGCCGACTGGCGTTCGGGGTCCGAAGGCTCGTCGGCCCGCCGACCTGCCTCGTCCGGTTCCAGAAGCGGGTTTTGCGCCACTTCCTGTTCAACGTATTCGGCAAGGTCGAGGTTGGAAAGTTGCAGCAGCTTGATTGCCTGCTGCAGCTGCGGGGTCATGACCAGAGACTGGCTCTGGCGAATCTCGAGTCGTTGGGAAATTGCCATGACCGCGACCTACAGGCTGAACCTTTCGCCCAGATACACGCGGCGGACATCGGTGTTCGCAACGATTTCCGACGGCGGCCCCTCCATCAGCACGCGGCCCTCGTGCAGGATGTAGGCGCGGTCGACGATGTCCAGTGCTTCGCGCACGTTGTGGTCGGTGATCAACACGCCGATGCCGCGATCCTTCAGGTGTGCGACCAGGTCGCGAATCTCCGCGACGGCGATCGGATCGATTCCAGCCAGCGGTTCGTCCAGAAGAATGAATGCGGGCTGCCCCGCCAGCGCGCGGGCGATCTCGACCCGGCGGCGCTCGCCGCCCGAAAGCGCCTGCGCCGGCGTGCGGCGCAGATGGCTGATCGAAAACTCCGCCAACAAATCGTCCAGCATCGCTTCGCGGTTGTCGTGAATCGGCTCCACCACCTCCAGCACCGCGCGAATGTTGTTCTCGACGGACATGCCGCGAAAGATCGACGCTTCCTGCGGTAGATAGCCGACTCCCAGGCGCGCACGGCGATACATCGGCAGCCCGGTGATCGCGTGCCCGTCCAGCTCGATCGTGCCGTAGTCGGGCGAGATCAGCCCGGTGATGATGTAGAAACAGGTGGTCTTGCCGGCGCCGTTGGGGCCCAGCAGTCCCACGGCCTCGCCGCGATGCAGCGACAGGCTGACGTCGCGCAGTACCGGGCGGCTCTTGTAGCGCTTGCCGATGTTGTCGACCGTAAGGCCGCGATTGTGCGACACCAGACGCGGTGCGGCGTCCGGGTCTTTATCCTCTGCTTCGGCGCGGCGGTTCGCCATTGCTTTCCGGCCGGATCAGCGTCCGGCGCCTCCTGCTGCGGCATCGTTGGGGACAAACAGCCCCCGAACCCGGCCTCCGTCTCCGCCTTCGCCCGCTTCGACGCGGGAAAGGCCGGTCGCCAGGTTCAGCACCAATCGATTGCCGCGCACCACATTTTCACCCCGGGTCAGTACCACGGCACCGGTTAACGTAATGATACCATGCTCGACGTCATAGGTGCCGGCGTCCCCCTGGGCTGTCTCGGCCGCGGTCGAAACAAAGACATTCCCGGCGGCCTCGATGGCGCGGATGGCGTCGGCGCCGGGGGCATAGGTCACGACGACGCTGTCGGCGGACAGGATCAAGTCTCCCTGCACGGCCCGGACATTGCCGGTAAACCGGGCGATGCCGTTGTCCTGTTGCACCTCAAAGGCTTCGGCGGTGATTTCAATCGGCAGGCCGGCGTCCTGGGCGGTTACGCCTTGGGCCCAGGCGATTTGCAGCACCATGATCGCGGCGGCGCACCAGCGCCCGGTGCGCGGCTTCATCGGGAACCGTTCAGGACGACGCGCACGCCGCCCGAAAAGGAGATCACCCCGCCGTCGCCGGAAAACCGCATGCCCCCGGCTTCGATCGCGCCCAGCGGGCCGTGGCCCCGGACGCGCGCGGTTGTCTCGACGATCCCCCGCTCCAGATCGATCTCCGCCGCCGCAGCGTGGAACTCGTAGCCGGCATCGGTAAAGACATCGATGGGCCCCTCCAACTGCAACTGCCGCCCATCGCGGTCGAACACCCCGCCGATCGCCGACACCGACACCCAGGTGCCGTTGTCCAGCGTCATGTCGGCCTGCAGTGTCTCCAGCGAAAAGGTGTCGAACCGCGCCGTCTGCTGGACCGCGCGATCGGCGGTGATCAGAAATGGCCGCCCGCCCGCGTCGGTACCGGCGAATCGCGCCCGCACCACACCCAGCGCGCCGTCGGGGTCGGGGGCGAGATCGGCGAAGCTCATTCGAAATCCCTCGCCGCCGCCGAACCGCCCCGGCCACGCGGCGATCAGCACCACCAGGCCCAGGGCGAATGCCGGCAGCACCAGCTTCATCAGCCCGACAAACCGGCTATAGCGGCGGCTGAACGACGCGATGGCGGTCTCGCCGTCCTTGCCGATTCGCGCCGCGGTGGTCACTCGCCGCCTCCGACATCCACATCGACCCCGGCGCGCAAGCAGTCATGCAGGTGGACGATACCGACCGGCCTGCCGTCCTCGGCGACGAACAGGCTGGTGATCTTGGCGGTCGTCATGCGCCCCAGCGCTTCCGAAGCCAGCGCATTGCCGGCGATCGTTTTCGGGTTCGGCGTCATCACGGCGGCGGCGGTCCTCGCCAGCAAGCCGTCGTCCATATTGCGGCGCAGGTCGCCGTCGGTGATGATTCCCGCCAGCCGTCCCGCGGCGTCCACCACCCCGGCGCAGCCGAAACTCTTGGCGCTGATTTCCAGCAACGCCTCGGTCATCGGCGCGGTCGCAGCCACCAGCGGCAGCGCGTCGCCCTCGTGCTGGATATCGCGCACCCGCACCAGCCGGCGTCCCAGCCGCCCGCCCGGATGCAACTGCTGGAACTGCTCGCTGGAAAAGCCCCGCAGCTCCAGTAGCGCCACCGCCAGCGCGTCCCCCAACGCCAGGGTCGCGGTCGTCGATGTCGTCGGCGCCAGTCCCAGCGGACATGCTTCCGGCACATCCGGAAGCACCAGCACCAGGTCGGCGGTCTGGCCCAGCGTACTGGCGGCGCGGCCGGTGATCGCCACCAGCGGAATCGAAAAGCGGCGGCAATAGTTGACCATGTCGGCGACTTCCGCCGTCTCGCCGGAATTGCTCAGCACCATCACCGCGTCGCCCGGGGCGATCATGCCGAGGTCGCCGTGGCTCGCCTCGGCCGGATGCACGAACAGCGCCGGGGTGCCGGTAGAGGCAAAGGTGGCGGCGATCTTCCGCGCCACGTGGCCGGATTTGCCCATGCCGCTGACCACTACCCGTCCGGTGGCGGCGTACAGCAGATGCACGGCGCGGTCGAATTCGCCGCCCAGCGAGTGCGACAATGCCTCGATCGCGGCGGCCTCCAGCCGCAGCACGCGCCGCGCCGCTTCCAGCACCGCGGAGGCGGACTCAGGCGCGTCGGCGGGTTGAGCGGTCATGTCGATCCTTGTTGCGGCGATGCGTTGGCGCAGCGACGGGCTGGTGCGGCGATGCGTAGGTGCGGCGATGCGTAGGTGCGACGTGCTTCGGTGCGGTGCTGCTTCGGTGCGGCGCGGCGCGGCGCCGCGGTGCCCCAGCGTCGCCGCCGCCTCAAAAACGGCAGAATTCTGCGAATTATGCGCGGTTACGGGCCAAAACGCAATCGGCCGGCAGCGAACGCCCGGTGCGGACCTTCAGTGGGCGAAGATGTCCATGTCCTGCCACCCGGCCAGGTCCAGCTCGGCCCGGATCGGCAGAAACGCGAATGCGGCGGCGGCCAGGTGGGAGCGGTGTTCGCGGACCAGCATCTGTTCCAGCGCATCGCGCAGCCGGTGCAGATGCAGCACGTCGTTGGCGGCATAGTCCAGTTGCTGGGGCGTGAGTTCGGCCGCGCCCCAGTCCGACGACTGCTGCTGTTTCGAGATGTCGACGCCCAGCACGTCCTTGCACAGCTCACGCAGGCCGTGGCGGTCGGTATAGGTGCGCGCCAGTTTCGACGCGATCTTGGTGCACCACACCGGTGTGGTCAGCACCCCCATGTGATAGCGCAGCACGGCGATGTCGAATCGCGCGTACTGAAAGATTTTGGTCACGCCTTCGTCCAGCAACAATTGGCGCAAACGCGGCGCGGCATATTCGCCGGCCTCGAACTGGACCAGATGGGCGTCACCGTCTCCGACCGAAAGCTGCACCAGGCACAACCGGTCCCGCAGCGGGTTCAGCCCCATTGTCTCGGTATCGATCGCGACCGAGTCGCCAAAGCTGACGCCCTCCGGCAGGTCGCCCCGGTGCAGATGGTTGGTCATCGCGCTCCTCCGGTCCGCCGGACGGCAAGAGGTGGTGCCCAGGAGAAGACTCGAACTTCCACGACCTTGCGGCCACTAGCACCTGAAGCTAGCGCGTCTGCCAATTCCGCCACCTGGGCACGGGTTCCGCGCGGAGGCATCCGGGTACCGCCGCGACGGTCGGATGTCAACCGCCACCGGCGGCCCCGGACCACTTGTCCGCCGGACTCCGGCCGCTAGACTGTGCGCGGCGTGTGCGCGCGGGAGGCGCTCGATGGGCAAAGACCTGGTTACGGTATTCGGCGGTTCCGGCTTTGTCGGACGCCATGTGGTGAAGCGGCTGGCGGCCAACGGCGCCGCGGTCCGGGTCGCGGTGCGCGACCCCGAAGCGGCGATGTTTCTGCGGCCGATGGGCAACGTCGGCCGGATCGAGCTGGTCCAGGCCAACATCCGCGACGGTGCAAGCGTCGCGTCGGCGGTACAGGGCGCGGCGGCGGTGGTCAATCTGGTCGGCATTCTCGCCGAGCGCGGCCGCCAGCGGTTCAATGCCGTTCATGCGGAAGGCGCCGCGCGGGTGGCGCAGGCGGCGGCCATGGCCGGCGCGCGCTGGTTAGTGCATGTCTCGGCCCTCGGCGCCGATCCGGCCGCGCCGTCGCGCTATGGCCGCAGCAAGGCGGCGGGCGAAGAACGGGTCCGGGCCGCGTTCCCGGACGCGACGATTCTCCGTCCCGGCATCGTCTTCGGATCGGAAGACGGGTTTCTGAACCGGTTCGGCGAACTTGCGCGCATCAAACCATTCGTGCTGCCGGTCGTCGCCGCCGCCACGCGCGTCCAGCCGATCTATGTCGGCGACGTCGCCGCCGCCGTGACGGCGGCGGTCGCATCCGATGATGCCCGCGGGCGCACATTCGAACTCGGCGGCCCCGAGGTGTGGACGCTGCGGGAAATCGCCGAGCTTGTCTTGCGGGACACGGGGCGTTCGCGGACCGTGCTGCCGCTGCCGAGTTGGGTGGCGGCGCTGGCCGCCGCCGCGTCGGCGGTGCTGCCGCTGCCGCGGGCGTTGCACATCACGTTCGACCAGTTGCGACAGCTGCGGGTCGACAATGTCGCCGGCCCCGGCGCCGCCGGGTTGTCTGATCTGGGTGTGGCGGCGACACCGCTGGCGGCGGTCCTGCCCGGCGTGCTGGCGCGGTTCCGAATCCCGGATGCGCCCAATCAGGTGAAATAGATCGCGTACAACAGGCCACCGCCGACGACCACCCGATACAGCACAAACGGCGTGAACGTCGCCCGGCGAAGCCACGCCATCAAGGCGGCGACCGAGACCCAGGCGGTCGCGAACGCGATGGCGGCGGCCAGCGCCGCATCCAGCCCCAATTGCAGATCACCGTCGCGCCAGATCGAAACCGCGTCCCAGCCGCCGGCGGCCAGGATGACCGGAATCCCCAGCAGCATCGCAAAGCGAGACGCCTCGGTGCGTTCGTATCCCAACAGCCGCGCGGCGGTCATCGTGATGCCGGCGCGGCTGGTGCCCGGCACCAGGGCCAGAATCTGCGCCAGGCCGATCGCGATCGCGGCGCCGCCGCGCATGTGTTCGATGCGCCGCACGGTCATGCCGACGCGGTCGGCGAACCACAGGACAATTCCGAATCCGACCATCGTCCAGGCGATGAGTTTCGGGCTGGTCAATGCGTCCTCGATGCCCACCAGAACCAAGGCGGCCCCGGCGGCGATGACCGGCACCGACGCCACCAGCAAATGGATCGCCAGCCGCGCCCGTTCGGTGTTGCGGCCCATCAGCACATGCAGCAAGCCGGTGGTCGCCGCCCACACGTCGCTTCGGAAATACACCAGCACCGCGCCCAGGCTGCCGACATGCACGGCGACGCGAATCCGCAATCCGGCGTCGGGCCATCCGGCGAAGTCGTCGACCAGCAACAGATGCGCCTGTGACGAAATCGGCAGGAATTCCGTCACGCCCTGGACTGCGGCCAGTACCAGAATCTGAATCATTGACAAGGGGTTACTCCGCGCACAACGGGCGGGTCAGCGGAGTTTCGCCTATTGCCTCGGCGGTTGCAAACGCTACGATCGCCGCTGCGGCCCCTCCGGCAACCGGCGCACATGCACACTCTGTACCACGGCTGGCTGTCGCCGTTTTCCCGCAAGGTCCGCATTACGCTGGGAGAAAAAGGCCTCGCGTTCGATCTGGTCGTCGAAAAGGACTGGGAGCGCCGCCGCGAGTTTCTCGCTCTCAATCCGGCCGGCACGGTGCCGGTGCTGGTGACAACCGACGGCGTGCCGCTGGCCGACGCCCAGACTATCTGTGAATACCTCGACGAGACTTCGGCGGGAGATTCGCTAATGGGCGCCGACCCGCTGTTGCGCGCCGAGGTGCGCCGCCTTGCCGCCTGGTTCGACGACAAGTTCTATCGCGAGGTCACGGCGAACCTTGTCGGGGAAAAGCTGTACAAGCGGTTCATGGGGATGGGCCAGCCGGACTCGAACGCCATTCGCGCCGGCCATTACAACCTCGGCGGCCACCTCGACTACATCGTCTGGCTGTCCGAGCGGCGGCGTTGGCTGGCCGGGGCGGAGTTCAGCCTGGCCGACATTTCCGCCGCGGCGCAGATCAGTTGCGTCGATTATCTCGGTGACGTGCCGTGGAAGGACCACCCAGGCGCAAAGGACTGGTACGCGCGGGTCAAATCGCGGCCCAGTTTCCGGCCGCTGCTGGCGGATCTGATCCCCGGCCTGGCGCCGCCCCGGCACTACGCCAACCTGGACTTCTGACCGGTGGGCGCGGCGCCCGCGCTGTCCCCGGCGGACGCCGCCGCCGCCGTGCGCGCCCGGGCGCTGTCGCTCGGCTTCGACGCGGTCGGGATCGCGCGGCCGGATCGGCTC
>JAQBXG010000036.1 GCA_027625125.1 Pseudomonadota bacterium | reverse complement strand
GCGCGTGGGCCTGCGCCCGCGCTTCGTCGCCGGTGATCCAGCGACTGTCGCCGCTCGCCAGCGCCGTGCGGCCGTCCAGCGACGACGCGACCTTCAGCGTCACCAGCGGACGGCCGTGTTCGGTCCGCAGGAAGTACCCGGCATTCAGGTCGCGGCACGCCGCTTCGTCGATGCCTTCGGTCACGTCGATTCCCGCCGACCGCAACAGATCGACGCCCTTGCCGGCCACCCTGGGATCGGGATCGCCGCAGGCGACGACGACCCGCGCAACCCCGGCGGCGGCCAGCGCCTCGGCGCATGGCGGAGTCTTTCCGTGATGCGCGCACGGCTCAAGGGTGACGTAGGCGGTGGCGCCGTTCGCGTCCTTGCCCGCGCGACGCAACGCCTCGGTTTCCGCATGTGGCCGGCCCGAGGGCTGAGTCCAGCCTCGCCCGACCACCGCGCCGCCCCGCACCAGCACGCAGCCGACGGCGGGATTCGGCCACACGGCCCCCAAGCCGCGCCGCGCCAGGGCGAGTGCCGCCCGCATGTGGTGAACGTCGGACTCAGGCGCCGTCGTCGTCACTCAGCTCGCCCACGAACTGTTCAAAGTCGCGAGCCTCGCGAAAGTTCTTGTACACCGACGCGAACCGCACATAGGCGACCGAGTCGAGGTTGGCGAGGGCGTCCATCACCATCTCGCCGATGACGTCGGACTTGATTTCGGTCTCGCCGAGGCTTTCGAGCCGCCGCACGATGCCGCTGACCAGGCGTTCGATGCGTTCCGGATCGACCGGCCGTTTGCGCGTGGCGATCAAAATCGAGCGCAGCAGCTTTTCGCGATCGAATGGCACGCGGCCGCCGCTTTTTTTCAACACCGTCAATTCACGCAACTGGATGCGTTCGAACGTGGTGAATCGCGAACCGCAGGACTGGCAGAAGCGGCGGCGGCGAATGGCCGAGTTGTCCTCGGTCGGACGCGAGTCCTTTACCTGGGTGTCGGCATTGCCGCAAAACGGACAGCGCATTGTTGTTCCTCCCGGTTCGTTCCGCGCCCGCGGTCAGGCGCTGCCGCCGCGCCGCCACCATCCAAGGTCGGCATAGACCGGAAACCGGGCGCACAGCTCCCGCACTTCGTTCCGCACCCGCGCTTCGGTTGCGCCGTTGCCGGCCGGATTGTCCGCGAGGCCGTCCAGCACCTCGACGATCATGCGCCCCAGTTCGCGCGCCTCGGCCACGCCGAAGCCGCGCGTGGTCGCGGCGGGGGTACCCAGACGGATGCCCGACGTCACTGCCGGCGGCTGCGGATCGAACGGGATGCCGTTCTTGTTGCAGGTAATGCCGGCGTTCTCCAGCGATGCCTCGGCCGCCTTGCCGGTCAGCTGTTTCGGCCGCAGATCGACCAGAAGCAGATGGGTGTCGGTGCCGCCGGAGACGATATCGAAGCCGCCGGAATGCAGCGTTTCGGCCAGCACGCGGGCATTTTCGATGACCGCGGCGCCGTAGGCGCGAAACTCCGGCCGCAACGCCTCCGCCAACGCCACCGCCTTGGCGGCGACGACGTGCATCAGCGGCCCGCCCTGGATGCCCGGAAAGATCGCCGAATTCACTTTCTTGGCGATGTCGGCGTCGTTGGTCAGGATCATGCCGCCGCGCGGGCCGCGCAGGGTCTTGTGGGTCGTCGTCGTCACGACATGGGCATGCGGAAACGGATCGGGATGCGCCCCCGCCGCCACCAGGCCGGCGTAGTGGGCCATGTCGACCATCAGGGTCGCGCCGACCGCGTCGGCGATCTCGCGGAAGCGGGCATGATCGATCTGGCGCGGATATGCCGACCCGCCGGCGACGATCAGCCGAGGTTTGTGCTCGGCGGCCAGCGACGCGACTTCGTCGAAATCGATGCGGGCGTCGTCGCGGCGGACGCCGTACTGGACGGCGCGGAACCATTTGCCGGACTGGCTGGGCGGCGCGCCGTGAGTCAAATGCCCGCCCGCCGCCAAAGACATGCCGAGGATCGTGTCGCCGGGCGCGAGCAGCGCGTTATAGACGCCCTGGTTTGCCTGACTGCCGGAATGGGGCTGGACGTTGACGAAGGCGCAGCCGAATAACTGCTTCGCGCGGTCCCGCGCCAGCGTCTCGACGACATCGGCGAATTCACAGCCGCCGTAATAGCGGCGGCCCGGATAGCCCTCGGCGTACTTGTTGGTGAAGACCGACGCCTGGGCCTGCAACACCGCCGGGCTGGTCAGGTTTTCCGACGCGATCAGTTCGATGCCGTCTTGCTGGCGGCGCACTTCCGCCTCGATGGCGGCGAACACGTCCGGATCGTCACGGGCCAGGTCCTCCCCGAAAAACGCGCCGCCGGCCAATTGTGCGTCCACGTCCCCGCCCCGCCCCATCGCTCAGCCGAGCTTTTCGACCCGGCGCTGGTGCCGGCCGCCTTCGAATTCGGTGTCGAGAAACACCGCCAGGCAATCGCGGGCGACATCGACGCCGGTGGTCCGGGCGCCCAGCGCCAGCACGTTGGCATCGTTGTGCTGGCGCGACAGCCGTGCGTCCAGCGAACCGTGGCACAGGGCGGCGCGCACGCCGGGAACGCGGTTGGCGGCGATGCTGATGCCGATGCCGCTGCCGCAGATCGCGACCCCGCGCCCGGCGCGGCCGTCGGCCACCGCCTCGGCCAGCGCCCGGCCGAAATCCGGGTAGTCGACCGAATCGCCCGAGTTGGCGCCGAGATCGAGCGTCTCGATCCCGCGCGCGGCGAGATCGGCCTTCAGAATCTCCTTTAGCTCGACACCGGCGTGATCGGACGCGAGCGCAACCGTTTTGTTGGGCATGGCAAAGACTTAGGGGTCAACGTCAAACCGACCGGTTCAATACCATATGTCGGCCCGCGGCGCCAGCGCCCCACAAGGTCTCGCGCCCAGGCCAAGATATGGGGCCTCAACCGGCGAGGCGGTCGAGGCGCAGGCGGTGGCGGGAATCGGTCAGGCGGTAGATGCCGCCGAATACCGCCGCCAGCGCCCCGGCGGCGGTGCCGCCGGCGATCAGGAACATCACAAGAATCTGGTAGCGCACCGCCTGTTCCGGGTCGGCGCCGGCGAGCAACTGGCCGGTCATCATGCCCGGCAGCGACACCAGCCCGGTCGCCGCCATCGCATTGATGATCGGCATCAGCGCCGTGCGCAGCGCCTGCCGCGCCGCAGGCCGCATCGCCTCGTGGCGGTCGGCCCCCAGCGCCAGCTGGGCCTCGATCCCCGCCCGGTCGCGGGCCAGCCGCGACGTCAATGTATCGAGGCCCAGCGCCACGCCGGTCATCGTGTTGCCGAGGATCATGCCAAGCAGCGGCAACGCCCAGCGCGGGTGGTACCAAGGGTCCGGCTGGACCTGGCCGACGAGCGCGAAGATCGTCACCAGCGACGCCGCCAGCAGCATGGCGCCGGTGCCGAGGCCGTAGGCCCACCAGCCGGCGAGGCGGCGCTCCTGACGCGCGAGAATCTCGCGCCCGGCGAACCCCACCATCGCCGTCGCCGCGACCGCCGTCCACAACGGCGATACCGTGCGGAACAGCGCGATCAGCACCAACGCTGTCAATGTCAACTGCAACATCATGCGGACCGTCGCCACCGCCAGCGCGCCGGCGATGCGGAGCCGCAGCACGATAGCCAGGGCGCCGTTGGCGACGACCAGCATTGAGGCCAGCGCCAGGTCGAGGTTCGAGACCGGGATCGCCGCCGCGTTCATGCCGCCTCCTCCGCACGGCCCGCGCGGATGCGAACTACGCGCGACGCCACGCGGGCGCGCTGGGCGGCGTCGTGGGTGACCCACAGCACGCCGCCGCCGTCGGCGCGAAACTCCGCCACAAGTTCCTCGACGACCGCCGTGGCGGCATCGTCCAGGCCTGAGGTCGGCTCGTCGAGCAGCAACATGCGCGGCTGCGTTACCAATGTGCGCGCGAGGCCAAGGCGCTGGCGTTCCCCGGTCGACAGCCGCGTCACCGGCCATCCAGCGCAGTCGGCCGGCAGGCCCAGGCGCGTGACCAGCGGCAGCGCCCGCGCCCAGTCGGTGAAGTGATCGCGCACGGTGTCGGCCCACCATCCCGGCTCGGTCGCGACATAGGCGACCAGCCGCCGCCAGGCCGGCGCGGCCATCGACTCCCGCCCGGCGCCGTCGAGGGACACCGCGCCGTCGGCGGGATCGAGATCGGCGACCGCCCGGAGAAGCAAACTCTTGCCGGACCCCGACGGCCCGGCGACCGCCACGCATTCGCCGGCCGCCACGTGCAAGCGAAGCGGCCCCAGACCGGGCCGGACCAGGTCGTCGACCCGCAGCACGGCGTTCAGACGTTCGACTTCTTTGCGAGAACGTATTCGAGCTTCTGCACGGCGAGGCGCGTCAGCTCCTGTTTGCTGGCGCTGGCTGATCCGACCAGCACGATTTCGGTGTTGGTGGCCGGGTCGACCGCGGCGACGCGCATATACGCGCCCTGGCGGATGAATTCGAGGAGATACTCCCCGCTACCGCTTTGGTTCGTCGGCAATCAGGCGGCCCGTTCCAGATGCAGTTTGCTCCACAGGTCGTTCAGCGCCGCCGCCAGATCGCGCAGCATTTCGTCGGTATGCAACGGCGACGGCGTGAAGCGCATGCGCTCGGTGCCCTTCGGCACCGTCGGGAAATTGATCGGCTGGACATAGATTCCGTAGTCTTCGAGCAGCGCGTCGGAGCCTTCCTTGACGCAGCGCGGATCGCCGACCATCACCGGCACGATATGACTTTCGGACGGCATCACCGGAATGCCGCTGTCGCGGAACAGAGTCTTCAGCCGTTGCGCCCGCTCCTGGTGCCGGACACGCAACTCGTTATGGGCGCGCACGTGCCGCACGCTCGCCAGCGCCCCAGCCGCCACCACCGGCGACAGCGACGTGGAGAAGATGAAGCCCGGCGCGAAGCTGCGAATCGCGTCGAGCATCACCTCCGGCCCGGTGACATAGCCGCCGCCGACCCCGAACGCCTTGCCCAGGGTGCCGTTGATGATGTCGACGCGATCCATCAGGCCCTCGCGTTCGGCAATACCGGCGCCGTTCTGCCCATACAGGCCGACCGCATGTACTTCGTCGAGATACGTCAGGGCGCCGAATTCCTCGGCCAAATCCAGAATCTCGGCCAACGGCGCGATGTCGCCTTCCATCGAATATACGGATTCGAATGCGATAATCTTCGGCGCATCGCCATCCTCGGCCTCCAGCAATTCGCGCAAATGCGCGACGTCGTTGTGGCGGAAGATGCGTTTTTCCTGTTTCGAATGGAGGATGCCCTCGATCATCGACGCGTGGTTCAGTGCGTCGGAGAACACGATGACCCCCGGCATCAGCCGGCACAGCGTCGACAACGCCGCCTCGTTCGCGTTGTAGCCGGACGTGAACAACAGGCCCGCCTCTTTGTCGTGGAGGTCGGCGAGTTCCCGCTCCAGCAGCACATGATAGTGGTTGGTGCCCGAGATGTTGCGAGTGCCGCCGGCGCCGGCGCCGACTTCGTCGATGGCGCGGCGCATCGCCTCCAGCACGACCGGATTTTGGCCCATGCCGAGGTAGTCGTTTGAACACCAGACGATGACTTCGTGCGTGGAGCCGTCCGGTCGATAGCGCGTGGCGCGCGGAAAGCGACCGGCCTGGCGCGCAAGCTCGGCGAAGACGCGATAGCGCCCCTCTTCTTTGAGGCCGTCAATCCGCGCGCGGAAATGCGATCGATAGTCCATGACTTCCTCCGTCAGCCCGTCGCCGCGCCGTAGCCGCGCGCGCCAATCCCCCCGGTTTCGTTCCGGTAGCTCACGGCCGCATCGCCGCGTCCGCCGGACGAGGGGTCCTGCCAACCTCCGGGACCCAAGACAACATGGCGTATCATTTTCGTCGCACCAATACTAACGCCGGTACAGCCGCGCGCAAGGCCGCCCTCAACGAGGCGAAAAGCGGATGCCGTCGCTCCAGAACCGCTCGAGATCGGCCAGCGCCCGGTTTACCTCGCCCAGCTCGGCGTCCCCGAGCCGCCCGCGCGCCAGGTCGGCCACGTGGCGGTCGAAAATTGCGTCGATCTGCCGCACCAGCTTCCGGCCCTCCGGCGCCAGCCGCACCCGCACCGAGCGGCGGTCATAGGGAGATCGTTCCTGTTCAAGGTAGCCGCCTTCGACCAGCTTTTTCAGATTGTAGGAGACGTTGGAGCCTTGGTAGTAGCCGCGGCTGGTCAACTCGCCGACGGTCATCACCGCGTCGCCGATGTTGTACAGGATCATCGCCTGGACGTTGCTGATCGCGGCCAACCCGCGGCGTTCCAGCTCCGCCTTCACGACATCGAGAAATCGGCGGTGCAGCCGCTCGATCATGCGCAGGGTTTCGAGATAGGCCGCCTTGCCGCCTGTGCCTTCCGGCCCCGGTTCCGCGAGCGGTTCAGCTTGCCTGGGTTCGGCCATACCTAGGTTCGGCCATAATTGCGGCAGACGGCGACTGCGAGCGGTGGCGTCCTCCGTACATACGGGATTCCGCCGCCTCGGGCAAACTTGTGCCCCGCCGGAACCGATCCCATATGCCCTGCGTCTACAGGACAACCGGTGGAGGGAAACCGATGGCGACGACGGAGCAACAGCCGACGCTGGCCGCTGTGCTGAGCGCGGATCTGGCGGACTATGACGATTGGAAGCGAACCGACCCGGCCGGCGCCGAACGCGGCCAGGAACGCACGGCGAAATCGTTCGCCGCGATCGCGGCGAGGTTCCACGGCAAGGTGGAGGCCGGCGGCGGCGACGTGATGCGGGCGACGTTCGAGAACGCCGCCGACGCGGTTTCGGCGGCGGTGGCGATGCACGACTCCGTCGACGCCGCCAACGAGGGCCTCGACGAAGAGGACCAGGTGGATTTCCGCGCCGCCGTGGCGCTGGGGCCGGTCGCCCGCTCCGGTGACGGTTTGACTGGCGCCGGTGTCGACGGCGCCGACAACATCCGCGGGTCGATCGGACCGGGCGACATCGCCATTACCGGCGCGGTGTATGAACTTGCCCGCGGCCCGTTCGGCGGCAGCTTCCGCAGGGCCGGGACTCGAACGATCGGCAGCGAGGAGACCTCGTTGTACCGCTACGCCCCCGAGGGCGCGAGCCGGGCGTTCAACGAATCCGGCGCCGAGACGAAGATTTATCTGACCCCCGACGAACGCGCGCGCGAGGCCGTGAATCAGGTGCGGCACCTGTATCGCAATATGCTGTTCGGCGGCGTCGTCATCCTCGCGCTGCTGTTGATCAACGTGGCGGCATCGGGCGGCGACTTCTGGTTCCAGTGGCCGGCGCTGGTCATCGTTACCGGGCTGTTCTTGCAGGCATTGCGGGTCGTCGGACCCGACGGCGTCGGCCGCGGCGTGCGGCGGTGCGGCAACTGGTTGCGGCAGAACGCCCGATGGCATGAACGCGCCGAAGACGAATTGCGCGACCGTCTGAACCGGCAGGGTCTGAGCGAGCGGGCCATTCGCCGGCGCATGCGATCGGTGCGCGGGTTTCGCAAGCGGGCGACGTCGTTCGGCGTGATCCTTGGATTCCTGTTTGTGGTCAACCTGCTGAGCAGCCCCGGCGAATGGTGGGTGGTGTGGCCCGCCCTCGGTCTGGCGTTCGCTTTGGCAATGAACGCAATCCATGTGTTCGGCGTCGACTCTTTCCTTGGCCCGGAATGGGAAGAAAAGAAGCGCGACGAACTGCGCGAAAAATTCGAGCGCGAATCAACGTAAGTCCATATCGCTCGTGATGGCGGGACAGGGCAGCGCTCTGTCCCGCCGTTGCGGGTTGATTGCCGGCCGGCCGGTCTCGCCGGTACACTCGGCGGAACCGCAGCCCCGTCGACCACGGACCGCCGTGCCCAGTTTGCCGATATCCCCGTCAACCGGATCCTTCCCCGCCACCCGCCTGCGCCGCCTGCGGCGCACGCCGTGGCTGCGGCGGCTGGTGGCCGAGCATCGTCTGTCGGTCGACGATCTGATTCTGCCGGTGTTCGTCACCGAGGGCGAACGCCGGTCCGAGGAGATCGCCTCGATGCCCGGCGTGCGGCGCCATACGGTCGATCGGTTGGGCGCGGTTGCGACGGAGGCGGCGACGCTGGGCATTCCGATGATCGCGCTGTTTCCACGCATCCCCGATTTCCGCAAGACCGCAGACGGCGCCGAGGCATTCAATCCTGACAACCTGGTGTGCCGCGCCGTGCGCCGCTTGAAATCCGCGGCGCCGGAGATCGGCATCCTGTGCGACGTGGCGCTGGACCCGTTCACCACCCACGGTCACGACGGCGTTCTGCGGGACGGCGTCGTGCAAAACGACGAGACGATCGAATTGCTGAGCCGCCAGGCGGTCGTGCAAGCGGAGGCGGGATGCGACGTGATCGCGCCGTCGGATATGATGGACGGCCGCGTCGGCGCGATCCGCGCGGCGCTGGACGCCGCCGGCCGGCAGGACATTGCCATCCTGGCCTACGCTGCGAAATACGCATCGGCGTTCTATGGGCCGTTTCGTGACGCCGTCGGCTCCGCCGCGTTGCTGGCCGGCGACAAAAAAACCTACCAGATGGACCCGGCCAACGGCGACGAGGCGATCCGCGAGGTGGCGCTGGACCTGGCCGAGGGCGCCGATATGGTGATGGTCAAGCCGGGACTGCCGTATCTGGACGTGGTCGCCCGGATCAAGCTGCAATTCGGCGTGCCGACGTTCGCCTACCACGTATCGGGCGAGTACGCGATGCTGGCCGCCGCCGCCGAGCGCGGCTGGCTGGACCGGGACCGGGCGCTGCTGGAAAGCCTGTTGGCATTCAAGCGCGCTGGCGCCGACGGCGTGCTGACCTATGCGGCGATGGAGGCGGCGCGGTTGCTGTCCGGCGGCGGCTGAGCGCGATCAGGCGATGCGCAGATGCTCTCCGGCGGCGCGTTGCCCGGGCCAGAACGGCTGCTCCGCCACATCGACGATTGCCTCGCTGGTGAAGCCGTTGAAACTCGTGGCGATCGCCGACGAATAGGCCCCGATCTGCCCGAATTCGATCCAGTCCCCTTCCTGAATTCCTTCCGGCAACGCCCAGACACCCGGCAGCACGTCGACGGGATCACAGGTCGGGCCGAACAGCGTGAATTCGGAATCGGGCCCCGGCAGGCCGCCGCCGCCGGCGCGGTGGGTGCGCAGCGGCAAGCGCAGCTTCAGGTACACCATCTCGCAGAGATTGCCGAAGATACCGTCGTTGATATAGAGCGCGCGGCCCTTCCGGAGCTGCACCTGGGTCAGGATCGAGCCGCCGCTGGCGACCAGGGCGCGGCCGGGTTCACATTGCAGACGGCTGTCGTCAAATCCGAATTCGCGCACGCCTTCGGCGATGCGGTCGGTGAACGCCTCCAGCGGTGGCACGTCGTCGCCAAGGTACCAGGCGGGAAATCCGCCGCCAACGTTGATCGTGCCGACCGGGACCCCCGCGGTGTCCCGCACCTGCGCCGCCAGGCCCAACGCGCGGGCGTAGTCGTTCGGGTCGCGGCATTGGGAGCCGACATGGAAGGCGATGCCGACCGGCAATCCCATCGCCGCGGCGGTGCGAAGCAACTGCGCCGCCTCGGCCGGGCTGGCGCCGAACTTCGACGACATGTGCTGCACCGCTTCGCCGGGCGGGGTCGCCATGCGCACGGCGATCTCGAAGGGTCCGGATGCCGTTTCGGCCACCTTGTGCAGTTCGCCTTCGCTGTCGACCACGAAGTGGCGGACACCGTGGCGTTCCGACGCCTCGGCAATCGCCGCCCGCGCCTTGACCGGATGGTTGAAGTAGGCCGCCGCCTGTCGCCCCAACAGGCCGCGGACCAGCTTGACCTCGGCCAGCGAGGCCGTGTCGAAGTGCCGGACGCCGCCCCGATAAAGGGCCTGCAACACGCGCGGATGCGGATTGCACTTGACCGCGTACAGCACGTCGCCCGGAAACAGCGACGTCAGGTGGCGGGCCGCCGCCTCCACCGCCGCCGGGCGCAGACAGACCACAGAATGGTCGGGGGCCCGGTCCGCCACCAACTCAGCGATCGAATGATACGCGAGGCGCTCGCCGCCGAATTCCGGTGTACCGGCCGAAGGAAGAAGTTCAGGAATCGCGTGCATCGTCAGGGGCCCTCTGCGCTTGGTCGGCCCGCCGAATATCACACACGCGCCACGCTGCACCATCATTTTCGCACCCTCGGGCCAGCGGGCCGGTTGCCGGTCGCCGGCGGCTGGTGTAGGACGGGCCGGTTCCGGGCTGATCCACACGCCGCCCAAACCCGGCCGGGCCGCCCATGACGGTTTCCCTAGACGATATCCAGCTTGCTGCGGAACGGATTCGCGGCGCCGTCATCGAAACGCCGACGCTGGCCTCGCGCACGCTGTCCGAGGTGACCGGCGCAGACATTGTCGTCAAGTTCGAGAACCTCCAGTATACCTCTTCCTTCAAGGACCGCGGCGCGCTGGTGCGGCTGTTGCAGCTTTCGGACGCCGAACGCAGGGGCGGCGTGATCGCGGTGTCGGCGGGCAACCACGCCCAGGGCGTCGCGTACCACGCCCAACGGTTGGGCATACCGGCGACGATCGTCATGCCGGTCAACACGCCCTACACCAAGATCGGCCACACCCGCGGCTTCGGCGCCAAGGTTCTGCTGCACGGCGAAAACCTGGTCGATTGCGGCCCGTTCGCGAACGAAATCGCCGCCCGCGAGGGCCTGGTGCTGATCCACCCGTACAACGATGAGGCGATCATCGCCGGCCAGGGCACCGTGGCGCTGGAAATGCTGGCCGCGGACCCGAGCCTGGAGGTGCTGGTGGTGCCGGTCGGCGGCGGCGGATTGATCGCCGGATGCGCGGTCGCGGCGAAGGCGCTGAAGCCGGGCATCGAAGTGATCGGCGTCGAATCGGCGCTCTATCCTTCCCTGCACCAGGTGCTGACCGGGACGCCGCCGAAACCCGGACGGACGACGATCGCCGACGGCATCGCCGTCAAGTCGGTGGGCGAAATACCGCTGGCGATCCACCGCGAATTGGTCGACGACGTGATGCTGGTCGGCGAGGTCGACCTCGAGCGGGCGATCTGCATGTATCTGGAGATCGAAAAGACCGTCGCCGAGGGCGCCGGCGCCGCGTCCCTGGCCGCGGTCCTCAGCGACAGCGACCGCTTTCGCGGCCGGCGCACGGGGCTTGTGCTGTCGGGCGGGAATATCGATTCTCGCCTGCTGGCCCAGGTCGTGAATCGCGGCCTTGTGCGGTCAGGACGGATTCTAAGCCTTCGCGTCGACATTACCGACGTTCCCGGCACGCTGGCCCATGTGGCGAACATCATCGGCGCCTGTGGCGGGAACATCATCGAGGTCCGCCACCAACGCCTGTTTACCGACATTCCGGCGCGGGCGGCGGAGCTGGACCTGATGATCGAGACCCCGGACGCCGAAAGCGCCGGGAAAATGATCTCGCGCCTTGGCGAGGGCGGGTATACCGTCCATGTCCTCAGCGCCGCCTCGGGCGCGGATTAGCGGCGAACCGGCCCGTTTTTCGAACGGCGGGTTGATTCCGCTCCCCGCCA
>JAQBXG010000035.1 GCA_027625125.1 Pseudomonadota bacterium | reverse complement strand
CCGCCGCTCTGTGGGGGGCGGCGCAGGGGGCGCAGATCATCCGCGTCCACGATGTCGCCGAGACGGCCCAGGCGCTGGCCGTGTGGGGCGCCGCCGCCGATGCGGCCGCCGCGACCCCGCGCGGCATTTCACCGTGACAGGCGGGCCGGTCAGGGTCTAGAAAGGCCAGAATCCCTTTGGCACCAGGGGATTCTTGGAATCCATGTCCAAAAAATATTTCGGCACCGACGGCATTCGCGGCACCGCGAACCGCGAACCAATGACCGCGATCACGGCGCTCCGCGTCGGCAAGGCGGCCGGACGGCAGTTTCTGCGCGGCAGCCATCGCCATAAGGTCGTGATCGGCAAGGACACCCGGCTGTCCGGGTACATGCTGGAGCCGGCGTTGACCGCCGGATTCATTTCGGTCGGCATGGACGTGGTGCTGGTCGGGCCGCTGCCGACGCCGGCGGTGGCGATGCTGACCCGGACGTTGCGCGCCGACCTGGGAGTGATGATTTCGGCATCGCACAATCCGTTCGAGGACAACGGCATCAAGCTGTTCGGACCCGACGGCTACAAGCTGTCGGACGATGTCGAGCGGGAAATCGAGCGCAAGATGGACGGCGACCTTTCCGAGGGCCGCGCCGCCCCGGCGGCGCTGGGGCGGGCGATGCGCCTGGCCGACGCGCCCGGGCGCTACATCGAGCACGTCAAGAACACGATCCCGGAACGGCGCACACTGGACGGGCTGAAGGTGGTCGTCGATTGCGCCAACGGCGCCGCCTATAAGGTCGCGCCGACGGTGCTGGCCGAGCTGGGCGCGGACGTGATCGCCATCGGCGTGGACCCGGACGGCATGAATATTAACAAGGAATGCGGATCGACCTATCCGATGCGCATGCAAGAGGAGGTCGTGCGTCACGGCGCCGATGTCGGCATCGCGCTGGACGGCGATGCCGACCGGCTGGTGATGGCCGACGAGGCCGGCCGCGTCATCGACGGCGACCAGTTGATGGCGGTGATCGCCGAATCGTGGCAGCGCGAGGGACGACTGAAGGGCGGCGGCATTGTCGCGACAGTGATGTCGAACCTGGGCTTTGAACGCTATTTGCAGGGCATCGGCCTGTCGATGCACCGCACCCAGGTCGGCGACCGCTATGTGGTCGAGCATATGGTGGCCGAGGGCTACAACCTGGGCGGCGAGCAGTCGGGACATATCGTGCTGACCGATTACTGCACCACCGGCGACGCGCTGGTGGCGGCGTTGCAGGCGCTGGCGGTGTTCGCCGACCAGGCGCAGCCGGTCAGCCGGGCGGCGCGGTTCTTCGAGCCGCTGCCGCAGTTGTTGCGGAACGTCCGGTTTCACGGCGGCGCGCCGCTGGAGGACGCCGAGGTGCAGCGCACGGTGGAAGCGGCGAGGTTGCGCCTGGGGGACGGCGGCCGGGTGCTGGTGCGCAATTCCGGCACCGAGCCGCTGATCCGGGTGATGGTCGAGGGGCTGGACGAGGCTTTGGTGGCGGCGGTGGCCGAGGATATCGCCGGAGCCGTCGAACGGGCCGGCGCGGCGACATAGTGGTGCGAATCCGGCGCGTCGCACCCCGAGCTCGTTTGATGATGGATCAAGGTATCCAGGCACTTGAAGGCGTCATGCCGTGCGTCCGCAGGCATTGCCGGACTCAAGTGTTTGGTTTGATCCGCTAGGTGCCGATGCCGGGCCGCGTACTGGTTGTCGCCGGTTCGGATTCCGGCGGCGGCGCGGGCGTTCAGGCAGATATCAAGACGATCACCGTGTTGGGCGGCTATGCCGCCACCGCGCTGACGGCGCTGACCGCGCAGGACACCCGCACCGTGCACGGCATTCTGGACTTGCCGGCGGCGTTTGTCGCCCGGCAGATGGAGGTCGTGTTGACCGACATCGGCGCCGATTGCATAAAATCCGGCATGCTGCATACCGCCGCAATCGTCGAGACGGTGGTCGATGTGATCGAACGGCTGGCGCCGCAGGTGGCGATGGTCGTCGACCCGGTGATGGTCGCGAAGGGCGGCGCAAACCTGTTGCGCCGCGACACGGTGGACCGAATCCGCACCCTGTTGTTGCCGCGGGCGACGGTGCTGACTCCCAATCTGCCGGAGGCGGAGATGCTGACCGGCATCAAGGTCCGCACCCGCGACGATATGGAGCCGGCGGCCGAGGCGTTGTTGCGGCTGGGGCCGAAGGCGGTGTTGTTGAAGGGCGGGCACCTGGCCGACGCGGCCCACCGGAACGAAGTCATCGACCTGTTGGCGACCGCCCACGGCGTCGAGGCGATGACCAGCCCGCGCATCGATACGACCCATACCCACGGCACCGGATGCACGCTGGCGTCGGCGATCGCCTGCGGCATCGCCCAGGGCATGACACTGCGCGATGCGGTCGGGCGGGCGCGGGAATATGTATTGGAGGCGATACGCACCGCGCCGGGGCTGGGATCGGGCCACGGGCCGCTGAACCACGGCCACCCGTGCACCGCCGGGGGCGCTTGAGGCGTCAGCGATCGATCGCGTCGAGGGCGCGGAGGAAGCGGTCGAGTTCGTCGTCGGAATTGTAGTAGTGGACCGAGGCGCGCAGCAGTTGCGGTAGTCCGCGCGCATCCATGTCGATGCGCGCATGCCCGGCCAGCGAGACGCCGATGTGGATGCGCTGGCGGCGCAGTTCGTCGGCGACCTCGAACGAGTCGGCGCCGTCGAGGGTGAAGGTGACGATGCCGCATTGTTCGACCCCGAGGTCGCGGACGGTAGCACCGGGCACGGCGGCGAGGCCTTCGCGCAGTCGCCCGGCGAGATGGCGGATGCGGGCCTGGATGTGGTCGAGGCCCCAGGCCCGCGCATATTCGATGGCCTTGCACAGGCCCGCGCGCCCGGCGATGTTGCCTTCGAAGTTCTGGAACCGCGCCGCCCCCGGCTTGAGGTGGTAGCGGTCGCGGGCGACCCAGTCGGCCGCGTTCATATCGATGCCGATCGGCTCCATCTTTTCCGCCAGCGCGCGCGCGACGTAGAGGAAGCCGGTGCCGCGCGGCCCGCGCAGATATTTTCGGCCGGTGGCCGACAGCATGTCGCAGCCGATTTCGCCGACATCGATCGGCATTTGCCCGACCGACTGGCATGCGTCGAGCAGATACGGAATGCCCGCCGCGTTGGCGACGCGGCCGATCGCGGCGGCAGGATTGACCAGGCCGCCGGTGGACGGAACGTGGGTGATCGCAATCAGCCGCGTGCGGTCGTCGATGGCGTTTTCGAGTTCGGCGACCGAAATCTGACCAGACTCATCGGACGGCACGACGTGGATGCGTATGCCGATGCGCTTTTCGGCCTGCAGGAAGGCCAGGAAGTTCGACGCATATTCGGATTCGCCGGTCAGGATGCGGTCGCCGGCGGCCAGCGGCAAGGCCCAGAACGCATGGTCCCAGGCGCGGGTGGCGCTTTCGACCAGGGCGATTTCGCCGCGCGCGGCCCCGACCAGCGCCGCCGCCGCGTCGGGCGCGCGGTTCAGAACCGCTTCGGCGCGCATCGCCGCCTCGTAGCCGCCCAACGCGGCTTCGAGCCTGAGGTGCTCGATCACCGCGTCGACGACCGCCTCCGGCATCAGCGCCGCGCCGGCGTTGTTGAGGTGGAGGGTGGCGGCGCAGCCGGGGGTTTCGCGCCGCGCCCGCACCACATCGATGCCGGGGTCGGGCGGATCGTGTCGGGGCACGTCGTCGGGTAATTCGATTTCGTGCGGCAGTTTCATCGCCAGAGCCAAGCGCCTCTGCGCCTTCGAAGTCAACCGCCGGCGCGCGGCGAATTGGCGCAATTGACTTGGCCGCCCTTGGCCGCCTATACCCGCGGCGGGCCACGGCCCCCCAACGGGCCGCGACTCTTCTGGAAGGAAGAGCATGAAACCATCCCTGCGCCCCTCGCGGGCGTTCTTTTCATCCGGACCCTGTGCGAAGCGCCCCGGCTGGTCTCCGGCGGCGCTGGAACGCGCGCTGTTGGGCCGATCCCACCGTTCCGCCGAGGGCAAGGCGCGTCTGGCCGAGGTCATCGACCGCTGCCGCGCGGTGCTGGGCGTACCCGCCGAATGGCGCATCGGCATCGTGCCGGCCTCGGACACCGGCGCGGTCGAGATGGCGCTGTGGTCGCTGCTGGGGGCGCGCGGCGTCGATGTGCTGGCGTGGGAGAGCTTTGGCCGCGACTGGGCGAACGACATCACCCGGCATTTGAAGCTGGACGACGTGCGGGTGATCACCGCCGACTATGGCGCGATCCCCGATCTGGCCCAGGTGTCGCCCGACCGCGACATCGTGTTCACCTGGAACGGCACGACATCGGGGGTGCGGGCGCCGGACGGCGACTGGATCGCCGCCGATCGCGCCGGACTTTCGATCTGTGATGCCACCAGCGCCGCATTTGCGATGGCGCTGCCGTGGGACAGGCTGGATGTGACGACGTTCTCCTGGCAGAAGGTGCTGGGCGGCGAGGCGCAGCACGGCATTCTGGTGTTGGGGCCGCGGGCGGTGGAGCGGCTGGAATCGTGGACGCCGCCGTGGCCGTTGCCGAAGGTGTTCCGGTTGACCCAGGACGGCAAGCTGGCCGAGGGCGTGTTCAAGGGCGAGACCATCAATACGCCGTCGATGCTGGCCGTCGAGGACGTGCTGGACGCATTGCGCTGGGCCGACGAAATCGGCGGTCTGGACGCGTTGATCGCCCGCACGAACGCGAACCTGGCCGAAGCCGAGGCATGGGTGGCGGCGACCCCGTGGGTCGAATTCCTGTGCGCCGATACGGCGGCGCGGTCGCCGACCTCGATCTGTTTCCGCGTTGCCGAGCCGTGGTTCGCCGAACTGGACCCGAAGGCGCAGCGGGCGATGACGGCGAAGGTGGCAGCGGCGCTGGACGACGAAGGCGTCGCCCACGACATCGCCGCCTATCGCGACGCACCGCCGGGATTCCGCATCTGGGGCGGGGCGACGGTGGACGCCGCCGACACCCGCGCGATGCTGCCGTGGCTGGACTGGGCGTGGCGGACGCAAACCAAAGACAGGACGAGGACCCCATGACCCGGGTATTGATCGCCGACACGATGAGCCCGCGCGCCGGCGCGGTGTTCCGCGACCACGGCATCGAGGTCGACGAGCGCGACGGCATGGCCGAGGCCGAGCTGGTCGCGGTCGCCGCCGAGTACGACGGCATCGCCGTGCGCTCGGCGACCCGCATCACGGCGACGGTGCTGGACGCCGCCGCCCGGTTGCGGGTGGTCGGGCGGGCCGGGATCGGCATCGACAACATCGACCTTCCCGCCGCGACGGCGCGCGGGGTTGTCGTGATGAACACGCCGTTCGGCAATTCGATCACCACCGCCGAACACGCGATCGCGATGCTGCTGGCGCTGGCGCGGCAAATCCCCGAGGCCGACCGGTCGACCCGGGCCGGAAAGTGGGAGAAAAACCGCTTTCTGGGCATCGAGGTCGCCAACAAGACGCTGGGGTTGATCGGATGCGGCAACATCGGCTCGGTGGTCGCCGACCGCGCCCGCGGCATGAAGATGCGGGTGCTGGCGTACGATCCGTATTTGTCGCCGGAGCGCGCCGAGGACCTGGGCGTGGACAAGGTCGATCTGGACACGCTGCTGGCGCGCGCGGATTTCATCAGCCTGCATACGCCGCTGACGGACCAGACCCGCAACATTCTGGACGCCGCGGCGCTGGCCCGCGCGAAGCCCGGTGTGCGCATCGTCAATTGCGCCCGCGGCGGATTGATTGCCGAGGACGCGCTGCGGGCGGCGATCGAATCCGGCCAGGTTGCCGGGGCGGCGCTGGATGTGTTTGCCGAGGAGCCGGCCCGGACCAGCCCGCTGTTTGCGATGGACCGGGTGATCGCGACGCCGCATCTGGGCGCTTCGACCTCGGAAGCGCAGGAAAACGTCGCGGTGCAGATCGCGGAGCAGATGTCGGACTTTCTGCTGCTGGGGGCGGTGACCAACGCACTGAACACGCCGTCGGTCAGCGCCGAGGACGCGCCGAAGCTGCGCCCGTATATGCGCCTGGCGGAGC
Organism: Pseudomonadota bacterium; assembly: GCA_027625125.1. GTDB lineage: Bacteria > Pseudomonadota > Alphaproteobacteria > UBA2966 > CAIVPW01 > JAQBXG01. The sequence goes on along the minus strand of JAQBXG010000035.1, from coordinate 5,608 downwards.
AGCTTGGCAGCTTTGCCGGGCAGCTCACCGAGACCGGCCTGAAGGGCGTGCGCATCGAGTACGAGGGCAATGTCGCGGCGCTGAACACCCGGCCGCTGACGGCGGTGGTGCTGGAGGGGCTGCTGTCGCCGCTGATGGATTCGGTCAACATGGTCAACGCGCCGGTGGTCGCGCGGGAGCGCGACATCGACGTGACCGAAAGCACGAACGAAAAAGTCGGCGACTATCTGTCGCTGTTGCGCTTGACGGTCGAAACCGAACGCGGATCGCGGTCGGTGGCCGGGACGTTGTTCGGCGAATCAAAACCGCGGCTGGTGGAGGTGGATGGCATCAGCGTCGAGGCCGAACTGGGGCCGCACATGCTGTTTCTGATCAACGACGACAAACCCGGATTCATCGGCCAGTTGGGGACGGCCTTGGGCGATGCCGGGGTCAACATCGCCACGTTTCACCTGGGCCGCAAGGCGGCCGGCGGTAGCGCCATCGCGCTGGTCGAGACCGATGAGGAGGTTTCACCGGAGGTGCTTGGCGCGCTGATGCGCTTGCCGCTGGTGCGGCGCGCGAAGTCGCTGCGATTCACGCCGCCGCGCGGGCCGCGCGGCTGATCGCCCGACGACGTGTATTCGTGGCGGCCGGTACATCGCGCGCCGCCCGCGCTACACTCGCCGCCCCGGGGCCGCATCGCCAATGACACAGCCATCGTGAGTGATTCCGAGCAGAAAGGGCTGCTGCCGAACGGCCTGCGCGACGCGCTGGCGCCGGACGCCGCCTATGAAGCCGAGATGACCGCGCGCATGGTCGGCGTGTTCGCCGCCCACGGCTATGACTGCGTGCGGCCGCCGCTGGTCGAGTTCGAGGAGAGCCTGCTGGACGGCCCCGGCGGCGCGGTCGCCGGCAGCATGTTTCGGCTGATGGACCCGGTGTCGCACCGGATGATGGGACTGCGGCCCGATATCACGCCGCAGGTCGCCCGCATCGCGACGACGCGGTTGCGGTCGGCGGCGCGGCCGTTGCGGCTTTCGTATACCGGGCCGGTGTTGACGGTTTCCGCATCGGAGTTGCGGCCGGATCGCGAGGTCATCCAGGTCGGAGTCGAACTGATCGGCGCGGCGGCGCTTTCCGCCGATGCCGAAGTCATCACGGTGGCCGCCGAGGCGTTGCAGGCGATCGGCGTCGAGCGGCCGTCGTTCGATTTGAGCATGCCGCAACTGGTGCCGATGGTATGCGCCGGACTTGAGCTGGACGCCGCGACGACGCAGCGGGCGCGGCGGGCGCTGGATCGCAAGGATGCCGGCGCGGTTGCGGCGCTGGGGGTCGATCCGAACGCCGTCGAGTTGCTGCAGACCCTGTTGCGGGCCGCCGGCGAGGCCGACCAGGCGTTGGCGGTGCTGGCCGCGTTGTCGTTGCCCCCCGCCGCGACCGAACTGGTGGCCGACCTTGGAACCGTGCTGGGGCACGTGCGCGCGGCGATGCCGGACTTGCGTGTCACCGTCGACCCGGTGGAGTTTCGCGGCGCCGAGTACCAGACCGGAATCAGCTTTACGATCTTTGCGGACGGGGCGCGCGCCGAACTCGGTCGCGGCGGACGGTATCCGCTGGACGGCGAGACGGCGACCGGGGTGACGCTGTTCGTCAATGCGCTGCGCGGTGCGGTGCCGCCGCCGCCGAAGTCCGAGATGCTGTATCTGCCGGCCGGGACCGCCGCGGCCGAAGGCGCAAGCCTGCGAGCGGCGGGATGGCGGACCGTGCGCGGACTGGATGCTACCGCGACGCCGGAGCGCGAGGCGCGGGCGCTGGGCTGCACCCATCTATTCGCAAACGGAAAGGCGCAGCCGCTGTAGCGGCGGCGAACCGGTATGGCAAACGTCGTTGTCGTGGGCGCCCAATGGGGCGACGAAGGCAAGGGCAAGATCGTCGACTGGCTGAGCCACCGCGCCGACCTGGTGGTGCGGTTTCAGGGTGGCCACAACGCCGGGCACACGCTGGTGATCGACGGCGAAGTGTTCAAGTTGAGCCTGTTGCCGTCGGGCGTGGTGCGGCCCGGCAAGCTGTCGATTCTGGGCAACGGCGTTGTCATCGACCCGTGGGCGCTATTGCAGGAGATCGACGCAATCCGGGCGCGCGGGGTCGCGGTTTCGCCGGACAGCCTGAAGATTTCCGAAAGCGCCACGTTGATTCTGCCGTTTCATCGCGAGCTGGACGAACTGCGCGAGGATGCCAGCGGCCACGGCATCGGTACGACGCGGCGCGGCATCGGCCCCGCGTATGAAGACAAGGTGGCGCGGCGGGCGATTCGTGTGTGCGATCTGGACGAACCAGAATCACTGGCGGCGCAGGTGGACAAGGCGCTGTTTCATCACAACCTGTTGCGCAAGGGGAGCGGGGTCGCGCCGATCGACAAGGCGCAATTGATGGCGACACTGCGCGACCTGGCGCCGAAGCTGTTGCCCTATGCCGCGCCGGTGTGGCGGGATCTGCACGATGCCCGCAAGGCGGGCAAAAGCATTCTGTTCGAGGGCGCCCAGGGCGCGATGCTGGATGTCGACCACGGCACCTACCCGTTCGTCACGTCGTCGAACACGGTCGCCGGGCAGGCGGCGGCGGGTACCGGCATGGCCCCCGGCGGACTGGGCTATGTGCTGGGAATCTGCAAGGCGTATACGACCCGCGTTGGCGCCGGGCCGTTTCCGAGTGAGTTGCACGACGAGACCGGCGAACGTATCGGCGAGCGCGGCCACGAATTCGGCACCGTCACCGGCCGCAGGCGACGGTGCGGATGGTTCGATGCGGTGACGGTGCGCCAGGCGATCAAGGTCGGCGGCATCACCGGCATCGCGTTGACGAAGCTGGATGTGCTGGACGGCATCGAGCGGATCGGCGTCTGCACCGGGTATGAGCTGGACGGCAAGCGCATCGACTATCTGCCCGCCGCGCGCAGCCGACAGGCCCGCGTGACGCCGGTGTACGAGGAACTGGACGGGTGGGCCGATTCGACGCGCGGCGCGCGGAGTTGGGCGGAGTTGCCGGCCACCGCAGTCAAATACGTGCGGCGCATCGAGGAGTTGATCGAGGCGCCGGTGGCGCTGTTGTCCACCAGCCCCGAGCGCGACGACACGATTCTGGTCCGCGACCCGTTCGCCGACTAGCCAGTCGATCAAACCAACTCAGCGATCAAGCCAACACTTGAAGCCGGCAATGCCTACGGACGTACGGCATGTCGTCTGCAAGTGCTTGGAACCTTTGATCCATCAACAAATGGTTTCGTGGTACGAAGCGCTGGAATCGCACCACTAGATCGGCTCGCCGAGGCGTTCGTCGAGCGCCCTGAGAAACCGGCGCGCGCCGACCAGATGCGGGTTGGCCGCCAGCGCACGCCGGAACGACTCCCGCGCCTCGTCGTATTTTTCCTGAATCAGTTGAATCTGGCCAAGGCCGGACAACGCGCCATAGTGCCGGGGGGCGAGCGCGAGGGTGCGCGCGACATCGGCGACCGAATCGTCGAGCCGCCCCATCAGGTAATACAGCGTCGCGCGGCGGTTCCAGCCTTCGGCGAAGTCGGGATGCTGGGTGACGACCATCGTCAATGCCCGTTCCGCCGCCGCGAAATCACCGCTGTGCATTGCAAACGTGCCGCGCCCTAGCAACAGATCGGCGGTGGCGCTGCCGGACGAGTCCCAGACGCGCTGGATTTCCGCCTCGATCTGGCGAGCTTCGAGGGTGTCCACCGTCTGGTACAACCGATCAAACAACCCATCGAGGACCGGGTCGTTCTGGTCCGCCGCCGCTACCGCCGGCAGCAGCGCCGTGGCGAACCCGACCGCAACGAGCAGCGTCTTCATCGCTTCAGTGTAGCCGACCGGCGGCGCAACCCAAATCAATCCCCGGAGAGCGCCCGCGGCCGGGGACCGCCGGTCGCCCAATCGAGCAGCTCGACGGTATGGAGCGCCGGAACGCCGCTGAACCGCTCCAGATGCAGCAGGCAGCCGAGGTTTCCCGCCGCAACGACGGCGGCCGCCGTCGCCCGGACGTTGGCGGCCTTGCGGCGGCCGAGGCGGCCGGATAGCTCCGGCTGGAGCAACGTATAGGTGCCGGCGGCGCCGCAGCACATGTGGCCTTCGGCGATTTCCCGCACGTCGAATCCGGACGCGGCCAGCAACGCGCGCGGCGGCGCCGACAGGCGCTGGCCGTGTTGCAGCGAGCACGCGTCGTGGTAGGCGACGACCGGAGCGCCCGCAGGCGCGGCGTCGGCGCGAACGCCGAGGTCGGCGAGCAATTCGGTCACGTCGACGGCAAGTTCGGCGACGCGGGCCGCGGTGTCCCGCCATTCCGGGTCGTCGGCGAACAGGTGGCCGTAGTCCTTTACCGTCGTGCCGCAGCCGGAGGCATTGATGACGATGGCGTCGAGGCCCTGGCCGTCGAGTTCCCGGCCCCAGGCGGCGAGGTTGGCGCGCGCCGCCACCCGCGCGTCGGCCTCGCGTCCCATATGGTGGGTCAACGCACCGCAGCAGCCCGCGCCGGCAGCGATGATGACCTCGCAGCCGTGGCGGCGCAGGATGCGGACCGTAGCTTCGTTGATGCGGCCGCCGAGCACCTGTTGTGCGCAGCCGGTCAACATCGCGACGCGCTTGCGCCGCACGCCACCTTCGGCGGCGAAAACCTGTGGCGCGGAGGTCGGGCTCGGCGGATCGACACGGGCCGGCAGCGATTCGACCATGCTGCGGAGGCGGCGCGGCAGCAGCGCCGACACAAGGGTCGCGGGCCGCGCCAGCAGCAGCGCAAGCCGGAACAGCCGCGGCCGCGGCAGCACGAAAGAGACGAGCCGCCGGAACACCCGATCGGCGAACGGCCGCCGAAAATGCGTTTCGATATGGACGCGGGCGTGGTCGACCAGGTGGCCGTAGTCGACGCCGGACGGGCATGCCGCCGCGCAGCCGAGGCACGACAGGCAGCGGTCGATATGGCGCACGGTTTCGGGCGGCGGCGGCCCGCCCTGTTCGAGCATGTGCTGGATCAGGAAGATGCGCCCGCGCGGGCTGTCGAGCTCGTCGCCGACCTCGGCATGGGTCGGGCACGCGGGCAGGCAGAACCCGCACTGCACGCAATTGCGCAGGATGCCGTTGCTTTCGCGGGTCGCGGGGTCTTCGAGTTGCCGGGGCGTGAACTGGGTCAGCATCAGACCGGACCCATGCGGCCGCGATTGAGTATTCCGGCCGGATCGAACCCGTGGCGGACCCGCTGCTGCAAGGCCGCGAGTGCCGGCGGCAGCGGCGGAAACACCGCCACGGTCTGGCGCACATCCGGTGGTGCGGCGAACAGCGTCGCGTGGCCGCCCACCGCCGCAGCGGCCCCGCGCACCAGAAGTTCTTCGGCCCGGTCCAGCGCGACCCAGACCCGGCCGCCGGCCCAGTCGGCGATGCATTCGGCCGCCGCCGCCGCAGTGATCGCGACGATGACGTCGGCCCCCGACGCCGGTGGCACCGACAGCCGCCACAGCACCGGCGCGTCCGGCAGCAGCGCGCGTTCGCCGATTTCGCGCCAGAGCATGCGCGACGCATCGTCGTGCAGCACATCGCCGGCACGGTCGCCGAACATCGATTGCAGCGCCGCG
>JAQBXG010000034.1 GCA_027625125.1 Pseudomonadota bacterium | reverse complement strand
CGCGCCTGCGCGGGCCGTCGCCGCTCCCCGCGCGCCGGAACCTCCGGAGCCGCCGGTCGAACTCGCCGAACTCGAACAGCTGACGCGCCAGGGCGTAGCGGCGCTGCTGGGGGAGCCGGATCTGTTCCGCGAGGAAGCCTGGGCCCAGGTGCTGCTGTATTCGCTCAGCGCCTGTGCGCTGCATGTATTTCTGTATCCGCCGACGCCGGGGGCGGCGCCGCTGGTCGAACATGCCGAGACCATTCCCGCCGCCGCCGAGACTGACTCCGACCGCGCCTGCCTGCGCGACCTGTTGGCGCGCCAGGGAACCTAGCGCCGTCTGCCGCGCCGCCTACGGCATCGTCTTCGCCTTTCACGCGCACACAGGTCGGCCACGGCGCATTCCGCGCAGGAGGGCTTGCGCGCCTTGCACACATGGCGCCCATGCAGGATCAGCCAGTGATGGGCGTGTTGTTTCCATCGCGCCGGCACGGCCCGCAACAACTTGCGTTCGACTTCCTCGGGGGTCTTGCCGCGGGCGAGGCCGGTGCGGTTCGCGACCCGGAACACATGGGTATCGACGGCGATGGTCGGCTCGCCGAACGCGACGTTCAGGACCACGTTGGCGGTCTTGCGGCCGACACCGGGCAGCGCCTCCAGGGCCGCGCGATCGGTCGGCACTTCGCCGCCGTGGCGCTCCAAAAGCTGTTGCGACAACGCGATGATGTTCCGTGCCTTGGTGTTGAACAATCCGATCGTCTTGATCAGCTCGCGCACCCGCGCCTCGCCCAGCCGGGCCATCTTCGCCGGGGTGTCGGCGGCGGCGAACAGCGCCGGGGTGGCGCGATTGACCCCTGCATCGGTCGCCTGGGCCGACAGCACCACCGCCACCAGCAGCGTGAACGGGCTGTGGAACGCTAGCTCGCTGGACGGCGCGGGGTCGCGGGCCGACAGGCGGCGGAAGAATTCATCGATGTCGGCCCGTTTCATAACGCCTTCAAGTTCCTGGAACCTTCGATCCATCAACAACGCGGCTCGGGGTGAGAAGCGCTGGATTCGTACCACGAGAGCCGTCGATTGCCGACGCAAAGCGCCGGGTCTACGATCCGCCGATGACCGTGCCGGATCCGCAATCCCCGTCGCCGCCGCCGACCACGCCGCTGATGTTCGACGCGGTGCTGCAACCGCACCGCAGCCTGGGCCGGCGCGGGTTTCTGATATTGATGTTGCTGATTTCGGGCATCAGCTTTGCCGCCGGGTTGGCATTTCTGTTGATTGGGGCGTGGCCGGTGTTCGGATTCTTCGGCCTCGATGTGCTGGCGATCTACGTCGCCTTCCGGCTCAGCTATCGCTCCGGCCGTCTGGTTGAAACCGTGCAGCTTTCCGAAACCGAACTGCGGGTATCGCGGCGGCGGCCGTCGGGCAGGTCGCGATCCTGGACCTTTGCCCCGAACTGGCTGCGCGTGGGGATCGACAATCCGCCGGCCCACGACAGCCAGATCACGCTGTCGTCGCACGGCAAATCGGTGACGGTTGGATCGTTTCTGACCCCCGACGAACGGCTCGATTTCGCCCTCGCATTGCGCGAGGCGCTAGCCCGCTGGCGCACCCGCGAAGCGTGATCCGGGCGGCGCTGGCGGCGCTGACCCTCGTCGCCGCGGTCGCTGCACCAGCGGCCGCCGAAAGCACGTTGCTGATCTGGACTGCCGGGGCTCTGCCGCCTGGCCTGGGGGATACGGTCCGGGCGCTGCCGCAGGTGCGGACCCTGACCGTCGTGGAGTCCGGCAACGCGCCGCTGATCCGCACGGTCGCCACCGGCGGCGTTGTCGCCGCCGCCCCCGCCGGAACCGCGTGGCCGCTGGAGACGATGGTGCTCGATGCCGCCTACGCGGGATTCGTTCCCGCCGCCCATGCATCGTTGTTCGCGGCGCTGGGGGCCGGCGACGTCATTGTGGGGCGCACCGCGTCCGCGCTCCGTGGCGTCGGCGTCGGCGCGACGATGGAGTTCGACGGCGGCCATGTGCTGACGGTGCGCGCGGTCGTCGACGATGCGGAAATCGGCGGCGGCGAGATCGCGGTGGCGGCATCTTCGGCGGTCGTGCGCGCGGTGCCGCGCCATATCCTGCTCGCGTATGACGGCCCGCGGGCCGAACTCGAGGCCGCGGTGCGGGCGCTGCTGGGCGACCGTCCGGTGCGCTTCCGCGCGCCGGGCGAAGCGCCGATCCTGCGATTTGCCGACGCGGTGTTGCCCCAGGCGCGGATCAAGGCCCGGTTCGGAGAGTTTGCGCTGCGCCTCGCGGACTTTGCGCCGGGGGCGACCGGCCTTGCGCGCGACGCGGCATGGGTCGAAGCGAATCTGGTGACCGACGTGCTGCCGATCCTCGGCGAAGTTCGTTGCCATCGGGCGCTGCTGGACGCGGTGCAGGGCGCGCTGACCGAATTGCGGGATTCAGGCCTGGCGTTCCTCGTCGATCCGGCGGCGTTTCGCGGCTGCGACAATCCCCGCCGGATCGCCGGCAGTTTGGCGCTGTCGCGTCACGCCTGGGGCGCGGCGATCGACCTCGATGCCGGGCCGGCGCCGATGCACCGCGACCATATGACCGATCCCCGGCTGCTGGACGTGATGGCGCGCTGGGGCCTGACTTCGGGTCACGACTGGCTGGTGCCTGACCCAGGGCATTTCGAATACCTCGCGGAGCCTGCCCCGCGCTAGGCGCTAGTCGGTTAGCCCCAATACATCGGCCATGCCGTACAGGCCAGGCGGTTTGCCGTGCGCCCAGTGGGCGGCGCGCAGCGCGCCGCGGGCGAAGATGTCGCGCGAACCGGCGCGATGGACGAGTTCGATGCGCTCGGATTCGCCGGCGAATACGACGGTGTGGTCACCGATGACGTTGCCGCCGCGCAGAACGGCATAGCCGATCTCGCCGCGCCGCCGCTCGCCGGTGACGCCGTGGCGGCCCAGGACCTTGACCTTGTCATGGTCCTGGCCCCGGGCGTCAGCGATCGCCGCGCCCAGCGCCAGCGCGGTGCCCGACGGTGCGTCGACCTTGTGCTTGTGATGAAACTCCAGAATCTCGGCATCGAATTCGGTGTCCAGCGCCGCGGCGGCCTTGCGCGCCAGGCCGATCAGCAGATTGACGCCGACGCTCATATTGGCGGCGCGGACGACCGCCGTCTTCGTCGCCGCGTCGGCGACCGCCGCGTCCCCCGCGGCGCTGGTGCCGGTGGTGCCCAGCACCCAGACCGTGCGGGTTTCCGCGGCGAGCCTCGCATGAAGCACCGTCGCCTTGGGCGATGTGAAATCGATCACCGCATCCGCCACGGTGAACAATGCACGCGCATCGTCGCCGACGGCCAGTCCGATCGCCTCGCGCCCCAGCACCTCGCCGAGGTCCCGCCCGACCCACCCGCTTTCGGCGACATCGGTGCCGCCGGCGATATGTGAGTCCGGCGCATCGTGGACTGCGGCCAGCAACGCCCGCCCCATGCGTCCCGCGCAACCGACGATGCCGATGTTCAATACCGTCATGTTCCATCCTTCAGGTCGTGCCAGAACTCCTTCAGCTTTTCGAGGAATCCCTCGCTTTCGGGACTGGTGCGGCCACCCGTACTGGCAGCTTCGAAATCGCGCAGCAACTCTTTCTGTTTTTTGTCGAGATTGACCGGCGTCTCCACCAATGCCTGCACGTACAGGTCGCCCGCAGGCCCGCTACCGTGCAAACTCGGCATGCCCTTGCCCGACAGGCGGAACTGGCGCCCGGCCTGGGCGCCGGCGGGTACCGACACGGTAGCACGGCCGCCATCCAGCGACGGCACTTCGATCGTGCCGCCCAGCGCCGCGGTCGTCATCGGGATCGGCACGCGGCAGTACAGATTGCGGCCTTCGCGCTGGAACAGGCGGTGGTCCTTCAACGCCAGAAAGATGTACAGGTCGCCGGGCGGCCCGCCGCGTACCCCGGCCTCGCCTTCGCCGGCCAGCCGAATGCGAGTGCCGTCCTCGACACCGGCGGGAATCTTGACCGAAAGACTGCGATCCCGGTGAACCCGACCGGCGCCGCCACAGGCGCCGCAGGGATTCTTGATGACCTGGCCGGCGCCGTGACAGGCAGGACAGGTGCGCTCGATCGTAAAAAACCCCTGTTGGGCGCGCACGCGTCCGACGCCGTTGCAGGTATCGCAGCTCGTGGGGCGCGAATCGCCGGCGGCGCCGGAGCCGCCACAGGCGTCGCAACCGACCGTCGACGGTACGCGAATCTGCGTGGTGCGCCCGCGAAACGCATCCTCGAGGGTGATTTCGAGATTATAGCGAACGTCACCGCCGCGGGTCTGGCCGCCGGTGCCGCTGCGGCGGCCGCGAAACTGCCCGAACATTTCGTCGAACACGTCGGCAAACGTCGCGCCGAAGCCTTCGAATCCGCCGCCGCCGCCGCTGCCGTCGAACGCGGCGGCGCCGTATTGGTCATAGGCGGCGCGCTTCTGGCTGTCCGACAGAACCTGATAGGCCTCGGACAGCTCGCGGAATTTCTCCTCGGCGGCGCCGTCCGAATTGCGGTCGGGATGGAACTCCTTGGCCAGCCGCCGATACGCCTTCTTGATATCGGCGGCGCTGGCGTCGCGGGCGACCCCGAGCGTTTCGTAGAAATCCTTTGACGCCATTCCGGCCTAACCGTCCCGTCTGGCGGAGTCGTGAATGCGCGCCGCCCCCGGAATGTACCGAAGCGAAACGCCCATGGCGATGCCCGACCGGGTTGTTTAGCCGGCCTTGCGGTCGTCCTCGGAATCGACTTCCTCGAAGTCGGCGTCGACGACATCTTCACCGCCCTCGCCGCCGCCGCCGGCCTGTTCGCCGCCGGGCGCGTCCTCGGCGGTCTTGTAGATCGCTTCACCCAGCTTCATCGCCGATTTCGCCAACGCCTCGGACTTTGCGCTGATTTCCGCCGCGTCCTCGCCCTCAAGCGCAGTCCGCAGCGCGGCAAGGTCGGCGTTGACGGTCTCGCGGTCGGCCTTGGAAATCTTGTCGCCGTGCTCGGCCAGGTTCTTTTCGGTGGTGTGGGCCAGCGCCTCCGCCTGGTTGCGGGCCTCCGCCGCGGCGCGGCGGTCCTTGTCCTCGGCGGCGTTGGCCTCGGCTTCCTTCACCATAGTTTCAATGTCGGCGTCCGACAGCCCGCCGGAGGCCTGGATGCGAATCTGCTGTTCCTTGCCGGTGCCTTTGTCCTTGGCCGACACGTTGACGATGCCGTTGGCGTCGATGTCGAACGTGACCTCGATCTGCGGCACGCCGCGCGGCGCCGGCGGCAGTCCGACCAGATCGAACTGCGCCAGCAGCTTGTTGTTGTTCGCCATCTCGCGCTCGCCCTGGAATACGCGAATGGTCACGGCGCTCTGGCTGTCCTCGGCGGTCGAAAACACCTGGCTCTTCTTGGTCGGGATCGTCGTATTGCGCTCGATCAGTCGGGTGAACACACCGCCCAGGGTCTCGATGCCCAGCGACAGCGGCGTCACGTCCAGCAACAGCACGTCCTTGACGTCGCCCTGCAGCACGCCGGCCTGGATGGCGGCGCCGATCGCGACGACTTCGTCGGGATTCACGCCCTTGTGCGGCTCGCGGCCAAAGAACGTCTTTACCCGCTCGACGACCTTCGGCATGCGCGTCATGCCGCCGACTAGCACGACATCGTGGATTTCCGCCGCCGACATTTCGGCGTCCTTCAAGGCCGCCTTGCACGGCGCGATGGTGCGTTCGATCAGGTCGTCGACCAGCGCTTCCAGCTTTGCGCGCGTCAGCTTCATCGTCAGGTGCTTCGGCCCCGACGCATCGGCGGTGATGAACGGCAGATTCACTTCGGTCTGGGTCGCACTCGAAAGCTCGATCTTTGCCTTTTCCGCCGCTTCCTTCAGACGCTGCAACGCCAGCTTGTCGGTGCGGAGGTTGATGCCCGATTCCTTTTTGAATTCGTCGGCCAGGTAATCCACCAGCCGCAGGTCGAAGTCCTCGCCGCCGAGAAAGGTATCGCCGTTGGTCGACTTCACCTCGAAGACGCCGTCGCCCAGTTCCAGAATCGATACGTCGAACGTACCGCCGCCCAGGTCGTATACGGCGATCGTGTGGGATTTGCCCTTGTCCAGGCCATAGGCGAGCGCCGCCGCTGTCGGCTCGTTGATGATGCGCTTGACCTCAAGACCGGCGATCTTGCCCGCGTCCTTGGTCGCCTGGCGCTGGGCGTCGTTGAAGTAGGCCGGGACGGTGATGACCGCCTCTGAAACCGTTTCGCCGAGATAGGCCTCGGCAGTCTCCTTCATCTTTTGCAGGATGAAGGCGGAAATCTGGCTGGGGGCGTATTTCTCGCCACGCGCCTCGACCCATGCATCGCCGGAGTCCGCCTTGACGATCTTGTACGGAACCATCCCCATGTCCTTTTTGGTCATGGGGTCGTTGAAGGTGCGGCCAATCAGGCGCTTGATCGCGAACAGCGTGTTTTCGGGGTTGGTAACGGCCTGCCGCTTCGCGGCCTGGCCGACCAGACGCTCGCCGTCCTGCGTGAAGGCAACCATCGACGGCGTTGTGCGACCGCCCTCGGCATTCTCGATGACCTTGGGATTCTTGCCCTCCATCACCGCGACGCACGAATTGGTGGTGCCCAGGTCGATACCGATAATCTTGCTCATTCCCGTCCTCTTGGCTGCGGCAGGCGCCGCCGGCCCCACTGGCGCCGACGAAACCCCCGGAGTGGGTCTTGCGAACTGATCGGTTATATAGGAAGGCCCCGTGGGGCGTGCAACCGCCATCCCGCTCTGCGATCCTCCCCGTCCGATGATCGTATCCGCAAGCCACCGCACCGATATTCCGGCGTTCTACGGCGAATGGTTCCTGGCCCGGCTCAAGGCCGGATACGCGCTGGCCGCCAACCCCTATGGCGGCAACCCGACCCGTATCGCCCTCGATGCCGCCTCGGTCGACGGGTTCGTGTTCTGGACCCGCAACCCGGCGCCGTTTCTGCCGGCCCTGGCCGCGGTCCGGGCCCGGGGCCACCCGTTTGTCGTTCAGACCACGATCACCGGCTACCCCCGGTTTCTGGACCGCCATGTGCCGTCGCCGGAGCACACGGTGGCCGTCCTGCACAGGATTTGCGCCGATTTTGGGGCGGATTCGGTGGTCTGGCGCTATGATCCGGTGGTCTGGACCGCCAACACCGACGCTGCCTTTCACCGCGCCAACTTCCGCCGGCTGGCGGCGGCGCTCGAAGGCGCGGCGAACGAGGTCGTGCTGTCGTGGGTCCATCCCTATGCCAAGACCCGGCGCAATCTGGCCGCTGCCACCCGGGATGGTCACGCCTGGCGCGACCACGCCGATGCCGAAAAGCGCGAGATCCTGGAAATGCTGGCCGAAATCGCGCTGCGCCACGGATTTCGGCCGACCGTCTGCGCCCAGCCGCACCTGCTGACGCCCGCCCTCGCACCGGCCCGCTGTGTCGATGCCGGGCGGCTTTCCCGCATCGCCGCGCGGTTCGGCGCGCCGCCGGTGGAGGCCGAAGAACACGGCAACCGGCCCGGCTGCGCCTGCCATCGATCGCGGGACCTCGGCGCCTACGAGACGTGCCCCCACGGTTGCGTGTATTGCTATGCGGTGGCCGAGACGGCTCGCGCCGCCGCGCGGGTGCGGGGCCACGATCCTGCCGGGGCGTTCCTCGGCGTCCCGGTCGAGGCGCAAACCAAGGAGGCGGAAGTCTGATGCGAAGTTCGTTGGCGGCGTGGGCATTTGTGGCGGTGCTGTTCGGGCCGATGGCGGCGGGGGCATTGGCGGAGGAGTTCCGCACCGGCAACGTCGTCGTGTCGGACCCCTGGATGCGGGCCACGGCGCGGGCCAACTTTGTCGCCCCGGTCTATTTCGACCTGACGCTGGAAGGCGTCGAAAACGAGGTGCTGCTGCGCGCGTCGTCGCCGGATGCCGGCGCTGTCGAGCTTCGTGAAACCGGGGATTTCGACGGGGTCCTGCGGTCGGTGCGCGTGGACGACGTGCAGGTTCCGCCGGGCCGCTATCGGCTCGACGACGGCACCATCCATCTGGCGGTCATCCAGGCGCCGGTGCTGGCCGAGGGCAGCAGCATCACGGTGGTGCTGGAGTTTCAGAACGCCGGCGAACTGGTGATCGTGGTGCCGATTCTGGGTCTGCGCGCCGCCGACCCGCGACCGCCGCTCTGACCGGCGGCTCAGGCCTTCGTATCGACCGCGCCGGGCGAAGGCGCGTTGCCATCCGGCGCTTGGCCTTCGTCGTCGGTCGGCGCGGCGTTGTCCGCAGCGGCGTTGCCGGCCGCGGCGATCCCGACCATCGCCGGGCGCAACAGGCGGTCGGCGATCACATAGCCGGTCTGCAGGACCTGGACGACGGTGCCCGCCGGCTTGCCGGTGCCGGGTGATTCGAACATCGCCTGGTGAAAGTTGTGGTCGAACTTTTCGCCCAGCGGTGAAATCGCCTTGATGCCGTTCCGTTCCAAGGTCGCCTTCAGATCGCGGTCGGTCATGTCGACGGCTTCCAGCAGCGCTTCCAGTCCACCGCCTTCACGACCGGCGTCAAGGGTGCGTTGCAGATTGTCGGCAACGGCAAGGATATCGCGGGCGAACGAAGCGATCGCATAGCGCGAGGCATCGGCGCGTTCTTTTTCACCGCGCCGCCGCACGTTCTCGATTTCGGCCAGCGCCCGCAGCAGCTGGTCCTTCAATTCGGCGATCTGCGCCCCGGGGTCCGGCTCCGCGGCTGCTGCTTCCGGCCTTGCGTCCTCGACGTCCTCCGAAGGATCGCCCGGCTCCGGATTTTTGTCTTGTTGTTGCTGCGAATCGTTATCGTGCATGCTTTACCCGGTTCGGAATCGGTCATCCCACCAGGCGGCTGACGACCTTGGCGGTGTAGTCAACCATGGGGATGATGCGCGCATAATTCAATCGCGTCGGGCCGATGACGCCGATGGCGCCGACGATGTTCTCGCCGGAATCCGCATACGGCGCGACCACCATCGAACATCCGGTCATGTCGAACAGCTTGTTTTCCGACCCGATATAGATCCGCACGCCCTCGGCGGTTTCGGCGAGATTGAGAAGTTCCAGCACGTCCGACTCCGCCTCCAGCGCCTCGAACAGATGCCGCAGCCGTTCCAGGTCCTGGTCGGCATGGACACCCGACAGCAATTGCGATTGTCCGCGCACGATCAACGTCCGCGGTCCTTCGCCGCCGGCCCACATCGCCAGGCCCGCTTCGACGACCTGGGCGGTCAATTCGTCCAGTTCGGCGCGATGCTCCTCGATTTCCTTTTTGATGAATCTGCGTACTTCCGCCAGGGTGCGGCCTGTCAACCGGGAGACAAGATAGTTCGACGCCTCCTGCAACGCCGATGCCGGCATGCCGCGCGGCATCTCGACAATACGGTTTTCGACAGCGCCGCCTTCGGTTACCAGAATGACCAGCGCCCGCCCCGGCGACAGGGCGACGAATTCGATATGCTTGACCGCCGCTTCTTTCTTTGGCGACACCACCAGCCCGGCGCAGGACGACAATCCCGACAACATGTCGGAGGCGGCGCGCAGCGCGTCGGGCATGCTGCGGCCGGTCGCCGCGCAGTTCGCCTCGATCGCGGCCTGCTCGTCGCCGGTCAGGTTGCCGATCTCAAGCAGCCCGTCGACAAAGAACCGCAGCCCCGCGTCGGTCGGCATGCGGCCGGCGGACGTATGCGGCGCGAACAACAGCCCCGCCGCCTCCATCTCGGCCATCACGTTGCGGATCGAAGCGGCGGACAGCCCGGTACTCAGTCGTCGGGCCAGGGTAGCGGAGCCGATCGGCTCGCCGGTCTCCACATACGCCTCGACAATGTGGCGGAATATCTCGCGCGACCGGTCGTTCAGTTCGTGAATCATGCGGCAAACCGGACCCTGGGGTTGATTCGCGAATGTAGGAGGGCGCCCCGATAGCGTCAACGCGCTGGACCGGACGGGCCGCCGTGGTAGAAACGCGCTCAATCTGCGCCACCGCCACAAGGAGTCTCCGCCCATGCGTCCGTCCGGACGGCGGGCCGACCAGCTTCGGCCGATCGTACTCGAAACGGGAGTCTCCAAATACGCGGAAGGCTCGTGTCTGGCGAAGTTCGGCGACACCCATGTGCTTTGCACCGCCAGTATCGAGGACCGGGTGCCGCCGTGGTTGCGCAATTCCGGTCGCGGCTGGATCACCGCCGAATACGGCATGCTGCCGCGGGCGACATCCGAACGCACCGACCGCGAAGCCGCCCGTGGTCGCCAGTCGGGCCGCACGCAGGAAATCCAGCGGTTGATTGGCCGCAGCCTGCGTGCCGTCGCCAGTCTGGAGCTGCTCGGGGAGCGCCAGGTGCGGATCGACTGCGATGTGTTGCAGGCCGACGGCGGCACCCGCACGGCGGCGATCACCGGCGGCTATGTCGCGCTTCGTCTCGCCGTCGATGGTCTGCTGAAGTCAGGCGCGCTGAAGAAGAACCCGGTGGTCGGCCAAGTGGCCGCGGTATCGTGCGGCATCTTTCAGGGCGCGTCGGTGCTGGACCTGGACTACGCCGAAGACTCGACCGCCGACGCCGACGCCAATTTTGTGATGACCGCTGATCGTCTGCTGATCGAAGTGCAGGGCACCGCCGAGAAAGATCCGTTCGCCCGCGAACAGTTCACTGCGTTGCTCGACCTGGCCGAAGCGGGGGTCGTCGAACTCGCCCGCCTCCAGCGCGAGGCGTTGGGGGCCTAATCCGGTGGGCAGGCGAACCGGCGGTGATCTTGTGCTCGCCACCCACAATCCCGGCAAAGTGCGGGAATTTGCGGTGCTGCTGAAACCGTTCGGCATTACGCCGGTCGCCGCCGCCGATCTCGGCTTGCCGGAACCGGTGGAGGACGGCGATTCGTTCGTCGCCAACGCCCGCATCAAGGCCGTCGCCGCCGCGACCGCGGCCGGGCGTCCGGCCCTGGCCGATGATTCCGGGCTGGTCGTCGATGCGCTGGGCGGCGCGCCGGGCATTCATTCGGCGCGCTGGGCCGGTCCGAAAAAGGATTTCGGCGCGGCGATGGCGCGGGTGCATCGGGAACTCGGCGACGTCGCCAAACCCGCCGCCCATTTCACCGCCGCCCTGGCCGTTGCCTGGCCCGATGGCCATGTCGAGGCGTTCGAAGGTCACGTCCACGGTACGCTAACCTGGCCGCCCCGGGGCGAGCGCGGCTTCGGCTATGACCCGATGTTCATCGCCGACGGACAAACGCAAACCTTCGGCGAAATGGACCCGGCCGCCAAACATGCAATCAGCCACCGCGCCGCGGCGTTCCGCCAGCTTGCCGATGCCTGCCTCTGATCCCGCCTTCGGCGTCTATGTCCACTGGCCGTTCTGCGAGTCGAAGTGTCCGTACTGCGATTTCAACAGCCATGTGCGGGACCGGGTCGCCGAGGACCGTTGGCGCGCCGCCTACCGCACCGCGATCACCGCCGCCGCCATGGCGTTCGGGCCGCGCCGCGTCGAGACGGTGTTCTTCGGCGGCGGCACGCCGTCGCGGATGCACCCCGACACCGTCGCGGCGGTGCTGGATGCGATCGGCGTCGCATTCGACTTCGCGCCCGATGCCGAAATCACGCTGGAGGCGAACCCCGCCTCCGCCGAAGTGGCGAAGTTTCGCAACCTTTGTTCGGCCGGAGTCAACCGCCTGTCGCTTGGCATGCAGTCGCTG
>JAQBXG010000033.1 GCA_027625125.1 Pseudomonadota bacterium | reverse complement strand
CCCGTCCGGGACGACGGCGTCCAGCGCCGCGCCCAGGCCCCCGGCGGCGTCGGGCAGACCGGGGGCGAGTTCGCGCAGCACCGCCTCGCCGATCCGGCGCGTCACCCACGCCTGCAGATCGCGGCTGCGAACCGACTTCCGCGGCGCGTCCCACGGCCCCGCGACCTCGAGCGCGAACGGCGGCATCGAAGGCCGGTCCACCAGCACCACCGTGAAGTCGAGGTCGCTACGCCGCCGGGCAAGCTCGACCGTGCCACGCCCGGTCAGCGAAGCCCCCTCCAGGTCGGCGGTCAGCGTTTCCAGCGTGACGATGCCGTCGTTGATGGTCGCCTCGCCGTCGAAGGTGGCGAA
Source organism: Pseudomonadota bacterium (assembly GCA_027625125.1). Taxonomy (GTDB): domain Bacteria; phylum Pseudomonadota; class Alphaproteobacteria; order UBA2966; family CAIVPW01; genus JAQBXG01. Next base: position 11,558 of record JAQBXG010000033.1, on the reverse strand, counting down.
TGCGGTCTCGCCACCGGCCACCGACTGCTGCAACAACTCCTGCAGATCGGCCACATCGGCGAGGCTCTCGACCGACGCGCCGAGGCCGGTGATCCGCAGTCCGGCGAAGCGGCCGCCGCTGGCTTCGACCAGCAGCGTACCGTCGACGCTGGACACCAGTTCCCGCTCGCTTTCGCCCACGGCCTCGAACCGCGCAACAACCCGCGCCGTCCCCGAGATCGGCGAAAACGCCCACGGAATGCGCGGCGCCTGCGCCAGCTCGCCGTCGACCAATTCCGCCCGCACTGCGACCCGCGGCACGTCCCCGGCCACCACTTCGGCGTCTGCGTTCAATTTGCCGCCGTATAGCCCGGCGTGAACCGGAGAAAGAACCAGGTGGCCATCCGCAAGCCGGGCCGAAACATTCGGCACCTCGAGGTCCAGTCCCATCACCCGGACGCTGCCGGCGGCAAAGCTGATATCGAGGTCCATCTCCGTCAGCGCATCGAACGGAATGGGCTGCCCCGACCATTCGCGCCGCGCCGGTCGCCCCGACTGTGCCGGCGGCGCCGGCAAAATGCCGTCGAGGTCGATGTCGCCGGCGATCAGATCGGCGACCAGCGACGGCCGCGGTCCGTCCAGGCGCAATTCGCCTTCGCCGGCGAACTCCGTCCCGGCCACCACCGCGTCCAGACCGCGCACGCGGATGCGCTCCGGCTCGCCGTCGACGGCCATCCGCACCGATATTTCGCCGAGCGGCCTGGCCGCCCGGTACGGAACCCCCAGCCGCGCCAGCCAGGCACTGGCGTCGGCATGACGCACCTGGAATTGCACGTCCCACGACGGATTGTCGCGGGCGGCGACTTCGCCCGACAGGCCGACCGTGGCCCCGGCCATCTCGCCGCTCAATCCGACCGCAAGCGCGCCGAGGTCGCCTTCGACGAAGCCGCGCAGATCGACCTCGCCGCCGTCATCCCCGGGGCTTGCGCCGCCGAGGCCGAACAGCTCGAGCAATTCCGCCAGGTCGGCGTGGGTCGCGGCGAACGCCAGGTCCAGTTGCGGTTCCGGCCCCAGATCCCGCACAGCCCCCTGCAACCGCAACTGCGCACCACCCAACAGCGCGCCCATGTCGACCGCAAGGTTGGATTGGTCGCCGTCGAGGCGGGCGTTGAACATGAACTCGCCCATGCGCTCCGGCGCGATGCCGGGCGGAAATCCGGCCAGGCGCGCAAGCCCGGAGGCGTCGGCGGCAGCGACGTTGATCGTGCCGGTGCCGGCGACCGTCGACGAAAAACCGTTGGCGATCCCGGTCAGCGTGCCGCGCGCTCCGGCAAGGCCCGCCACCGTGATTTCACGCATCGTCAGCACACCGCCCAACAGGCCCAGATCGATCCACAGGCCCTCGGCGCGCACGCCGCGCCACGTGATTTCGTCCGCCCGCAAGCGGATGTCGGTGTCGAAGCGGTCAAGGACCGAAAGTTCGAATGGCGCCGGCGCGGCATCCGGCGACGGCGGTGCAAAAAGCCGGTAGGAATCAAGGTTCAGCCGGTCGATCACGGCGTCGATGCTGAAGGCCGGGCGCTCGCGCAACGCGACCCCGACCGCGCCCCGGAATCCGGTCGTGTCGACGCGGGCCTCGAACCCATAGGCCTGGATCAGGTCCGGACCCATACGCAGGCGGCCCGCATAGGAAAGGCTGTTCAGGCGGTCGGGCGGCACCGCGACCGGATCGATGCCGAGCCACGCCAGCAGTTCACGGGCGTTATCGGAGCGGAGCGCGAGTTCGCCGTCGAACTGCGGCGCGCCGTCTGCGGCCGTCAGTACGCCGTTGCCGCTGATGTCGGTAATGCCCGGCAATTCCGCGTGAAACGCCGAGACACGCACCGTCCCGTCGCCGAGCTCGGCGGCGAATTCCGCGCCGCGCACCAGGCGTCCGCGAAAGGTCGTCGCCTCGACCGTCACCGCGAGCGTACCTTCGACGTTTGCCGGAATGGCAAACGCCATCCCGCGGTCCAGGCTTTCCTGAAACGGCCGCCGTTCGTTGTCGGCGCGGGCCAGCAGGGCATCGAAATCGATCTGGGTGACGGCCAGCTCGGACTCGAACCGCAGCACGTCGCCGAACATCACGCGGACACCGCCGCTGGCCCCGATGTCGGCAAGCCGGAGCTCGATATTGGTCGCCGCCGCCGCCGTCGCCGACGCCGCGAGTCCCGTCGTGAATTGATACGGCACCGCCATGCCGCGCATCGCCGGCGGCGCAATCGCCAGCGCCTCGGCCAGCACATGCGCGGTCGCCGCAAAGTCGTCACCCTCCAGGGTCGCGTCGCCGCGCACCGCCCAGACGCCGTCGGTAACCGAATGGGTGCCGCGAAACAGCAGGTGGTCGGCCTGATCCCGAAGTGACAGGTCCAGGCGCAGCCCCGCCGGACGTCCGATGCCCATCGCGCCCACCGCGGCGGTAAATGCCATCGGCACCCCCGCCCACAAAAACTCTCCGTTCGCCTGGTACGGCCCGTTCAGGGCGTCGGCCGAAATCTCGGCGTTGATGTCGGCAATCACGACGGTGAGGTCGCGGCCGGCGTCGCGCACCGTGACCGCGCCGCCGCGCACGCGAAAGCGGTCGATCGTCACGTCGGGGCCGGCGTCCGCCGCTGGCGGCGCATCGCCGCCACCGCCACCCCCACCGCCGAAGCGCCAGTTCAGGTTGCCTTCGGCGTCCAGCTCGATGTTCAGGCGCGGGTCCTGCAGCACCACGTCACGCAGTTCGAAATCCCCGCGCAGCAACGGGCCGAACGCAAGCTGCACATCCAGCGCCCCCAGCGATGCGAGCGCGGATTCCGCCCCGTCCGGATCCAGCACGCGGACGTCCCGCACCGACAGCGCCGGCGTCGGCAGCAACGTGAAGTCGATGTCGCCGGAGATTTCGACCGGCACGCCGAGGACACGCTCGACCCGCGACGAAATCTCGGCGCGATACCGATTCCAGTCGACGAAGCTGGGGGCCGCCAGCGCGGCCGCCGCCGCGACCACGAACAGCACGGCCAACCCGATCAATACGCGGTTCACGCGACTCCCGGCCTCGAAAGCGCTTGGTGGTCCGGCTCAGGATCGCGGAGGATTGCGGCCATTCGGTGGCGGGTGCGGCCTGCGGCGGAGCCGCATCTGTATGACGCGCGGCGCGATGCCGCACAAGGGAGTCTCAGGTGAACCGCCCGGCGCGGAAATCATCGATTGCCTGGACGATCTGCTCGCGCGTGTTCATCACGAACGGCCCGTAGCGGACAATCGGCTCCCGCAGCGGCCGCCCGGCCACGACCAGCACGCGGGCCGCACCGCCCTTCGCGCGGAGGCGCACCTGGTCGCCGGAACCGAGCACCGCCAGATGTCCCCGCCCGACGCGGCTGGCGCCGTCGCCGCCGCCGGTTTCCGTCGCGCCCTCGAACACATAGGCGAACGCCGCGTGACCGGCGGGGAGTTCGTGGACGAACGCCGCCCCGTCCGGCAATGCGACGTCGAAATAGGTCGGGTCCACGTCGATGCCGTGGATCGCGCCGGAGACACCGTCGAGCGCCCCGGCGATAACCTTGACGATGACATCGCCGCGCGTGACCACGGGAATGTCTGCGGCCTTGATCTCCTGATAGCGCGGCGCCGACATCTTTCGGTCGGCGGCCAGATTGACCCACAGCTGAAATCCCCACAGCAGGCCCTTTTCCTGCTCCGGCATTTCCGAATGCACGATGCCGCGGCCGGCGGTCATCCATTGCACGTCGCCAGGACCGAGCCGACCGGCGTTGCCCTGGTTGTCGCCGTGGCGCATCGCCCCGGCCAGCATGTAGGTCACGGTTTCGATGCCGCGATGGGGGTGATCGGGGAACCCGGCGATGTACTGGGCCGGATCGTCGTTGCGGAACTCGTCCAGCAGCAGAAACGGGTCCAGGTCCTCCAGATGCGGCGTGCCAATGGCGCGATGCAAATGCACCCCGGCGCCGTCGGTGACGCTGTGGGCGGTGACGATCTGGACTGGCTGGCAAACGGACATGGATGCTCCCGGTTGGCGAATGACCGATATATAGGACGCCGGAGCCGGGACGGCGAGACCCGCGGCCGGGAACTATCGGGTCAGGTCGGTTTCGTTATAGCGGTTGCAGAACGTCGCGTCCTCCGGCCCCACCGTGGCGGCGCCCGCCCACCAGAAACAGAAGGCGGTCCAGTGCTCCTCGCCGAGTATGTCGTCATAATAAACGATGCCGACCACGTATACGCGCTGGCCCTGTCGCCGCACGTTGTCCAGGTTGACCGGGAAATCCGGTGTAAAGGTCTCGAACATCTCGCCGGAAAGGTGCCCGACCCGCACCGGCAGACCGTCGCGCGCCACGTAGCGCCAGACCCAGTCGCTTTCGCCCTCCGGCATCTCGGCGAAGCCGCGCATGCCAATCGCCAGTTTACGAGCCGGCGTTTGCCCGACATTGGCGATCCGGAGTGGAATGCCCGTGACGTTTTCGCGTTCGATGACCAGCGGACCCGCCGGTTCGATCATCACATAGGCGCGCGCAGTCTCGCGCAGGCTTTGCTGCACCAACGCCGATTCGCGGTGCAGGCCCTCGGCCCAGCGGCCGGCGGTGGTTGCCGCCACAACGGCCGCCGCCAGCGCCGCGGCAAGCAGCAGGGTATTCAGGTAATCGAGCCAGCCGGCCCGCCGCGGACCGCCCGGGCGTTGTCCATCGCTGTCCATGTCCGGCCAGGTTCGTTGCGCGGGGCAGCCACCTTACCATCGCCTCGCAGCGGCGCAAAACCCGGCGGCTAGTCCAGCGTCCGGCGATACCGCAGCATCGCGACCGACATCACGACGACCAAAAAAGCCAGCAGTGGCCATACTTCGGGCCAGATGTCCCGCGCCTCGTTACCCTTCAGCATGATGCCGCGCACGATGCGCAGAAAATGTGTCAGCGGAAGGACTTCGCCGATCCATTGGGCCCATTGCGGCATGCCGCGGAACGGAAACATGAACCCCGACAACAGGATCGACGGCAGAAAGAAGAAGATCGACATCTGAATCGCCTGCAACTGGTTTTCGGCCACCGTGGAAAACGTAAATCCCATCGCCAGATTTGCGGCGATGAACACGACCAGCACGCCGGACAGCAGCCACAGACTGCCGATCATCGGCACGGCGAACAGATACCGGGCGATCAGGATGATAATGAGCACCTGCACATAGCCGACGAACACATACGGGATGATCTTGCCGAACATCACCTCGGACGGGCGCACCGGCATCGCCAACAGGTTTTCCATCGTGCCCCGCTCGCGTTCGCGAGTCATCGCCAGCGACGTCATAATGACCATCGTCATCGTCAGCACGACGCCGATCAGGCCGGGGACGATGTTGTACTGGGTGATGCCTTCTTCATTGTAGCGGCGGTGAATCCGCAATTCGAACGGTGGCGGACCGGCATTCAGGTTGGCCAGCGGACCGCTGAGATCGCGGGCCAGCGCCGTCTGCACGACCAGGTTCAGAGCCGATAGCGCGTTCGATGTCGCCGCCGGGTCGGTGGCGTCGGCCTCGACCAGCAGCAGGGGCCGCTCGCCACGCAATAGTTGGCGCGAGAACCCGGTCGGAATCGTCACGACGAACAGCACGTCGCCGCGCGCAACCATCGCGTCGGCCTCGGCCGCGGATACCGCACCGGTGATATCGAAATAGCCGGTGTTCTCCATCGCCGCCAGAATGGTGCGGGTGAACGTCGTGGACTCGCCGGCCACGACCGCCGTCGGCAGCGTTTTCGGATTCGCGTTGATCGCGTAGCCGAAGATAACGAGCTGCAGAATCGGCACGCCGATCATCATCGCGAACGTCAGCCGGTCGCGGCGCATCTGGATGAACTCCTTGCGCAACACTGCCCAGAAGCGGAAAAAGGGACCGCCGAAGTTCATCGCCGCGAGTCCGGTACGCCGTCCATCAGGGCGATGAACGCATCTTCAAGCCCCGGCGTCGCCGCCGTCCAGGCCAGCGACGGATCGTCGCGGTACGGCGCGATCGCGGCTTCCAGGCGGGCCGGGTCGCGACCGCTGACGTGCAGCGTATTGCCGAACGCCACCGCCATGTCGACGCCGGATCGCGCCTCCAGCTCCAACGCCAGCCGCGTCGGATGGGTGGCGACGACATGCCAGGTCGCCAAATCCGAGGCGCGGATAATGGCGTCGGCGTCGCCGCGCGCCAACAGGCGGCCATAGGCGATATAAGCGATGCTGTGACACCGCTCGGCCTCGTCCATATAGTGGGTGCTGACTAGCACCGTCAGACCTTCGGCGGCCAGCAAATGGATCTGGTCCCAGAACTCGCGGCGCGCCTTCGGGTCGACGCCGGCGGTCGGCTCGTCGAGCAGCAACAGGTTCGGCTCCGGCAGCAGGCACGCGGCCAGCGCCAGCCGCTGTTTCCAGCCCCCGGACAGCGATCCCGCCAGTTGATGCTGGCGACCGGCAAGGCCCAATCGTTCCAGCACCCGGTCGACGACCTCATCGCGGCGGCGCACCTGATACAGGCGGGCGACGAAATCGAGATTCTGGCGGATGCTGAGATCGGTATAGAGGCCGAACGCCTGGGTCATGTAGCCGACGCGGCGCTTGATCTGATCGGATTCGCGCTGGATGTCGTAGCCGAGGCAGGTGCCGTGTCCGGAATCCGGCGTCACCAGGCCGCACAACATGCGGATCGTCGTCGTCTTGCCGCTGCCGTTGGGGCCGAGGAACCCGCAGATGGTTCCCGATTCCACGGCGATCGAAACATCTCTCACCGCGGGCTTGCCGTCGAAGCTCTTGTTGAGGCCGTGCACCTCGATCGCGAAGGCGCGGTTCATCGCGGGTCGCGGCCCGGCGCATTCACCTCCACCGGCTGGCCGGGGTGCAACGCCGGATTCGGCGTCGGCGCCGCCTCGACAAGGAACACCAGCTTCGCCCGCGTGTCGCGGCTGAAGATTACCGGCGGCGTGAATTCCGGCTCGGGCGCGAGATAGGTGATGCGCGCCGACAAACCGTCCGGGCACCCGTCGCAGGTGACGGTGACGATGTCCCCCGGAGCAAGACCCGATCGCACCGGCTCCGGCACAAAAAACCGCACGAACAACTTGCCGTCCGGCAGTAGCGATACGACCGGCGCCCCCGGCGGCACGAATTCTCCGGCGGCGAACAGCGTGTCTTCGACGACTCCCGCCGCCGCCGCCGCCAGACTCCTCTGGCGCAAGGCCCAGTCGAATTGTGTTTCGGCGGCTTCGGCAGCCGCGAAGGCGGCTTCGGCGGCGGCAACCGCGGCCTCGGCCGCGACCACCTGGTCGTCGCGCGCCCCCATTCGCGCGGCCGAGATCTGCAAGTCGATTTCCGCCAGCCGCGCGTTGTCGCGGTCGAGGGCGGCGCGGGCGCCGTCCAGCGCCTCGGCCGGGACGACGCCGTCCGCCACCAGTTGGCGCTGGCGGTCGAACGTCGCCTGCGAAAGCGTCTGCGCCGCCGCTGCCTGGGCCCGTTGCGCGACCAGCGCCTCGATCTCGATCGTGCGACGGCCCTTTTGCAGATCGGCGAGTTGCGCCCGCGCCTGCGCAACCCGCGCCGCGGATTCGGCCACCTGCGCCCGGGCGCGGGCCAGTGCGGCGCGGGCGACGGTATCGTCGAGTCGCTCCAACACCTGCCCCTTCTCGACGCGGTCGCCGCGCGCTACCGCAAGTTCGGTCAGGATGCCGCCCGCCTCGGGCGCGACCCGCTCGTAGTCTGCCTCGACGTATCCGTAATAGACGCCGACGATTGCGTCGGCCGGTGAAAACAGCGCGACGGTGGCGGCCAGCGCCGCCTGCAACCAATGCAGAACCGCATCCATGGATCAGGGCTCCGAAATCGATTCGGCCCTCAGGCCGTTGAGGACAATGTCGAGATAACTGTCGACAAAACTTTCGGCGCCGGTCTTCCAGTCCAGATGCGGCTCCATTACCGTCTTCCACAACGACAGCATCAGGATCGGCGCCATCAGCGCCGGGGTCGCCGTTCGCGCATCGACTTCGCGGAATTCACCGGCCGCCGCGCCGCGCCGCAGCAACGCCTCGATCAAGGTGACGCCGCGGGAGGCGACCTCGCGGGCATAGAACTCGGCGAGATCGGGAAAGCTGCCGGCCTCGGCGATCAACAGCTTCGGGATCGCGCCCAGATCGGTGTCGGCGACCAGTTTGGCGACGCGGCGCAGGAATTCCGACAGCAATTCGGTGGCGGTTGCCTCGCCCCCTTCCAGGCGCCGTTCGGCGAACGCCAGATTGGGCACCAGATTCTCGCGGATCACCGCCTTGAACAGCTCTTCCTTGCTGCGGAAGTACAGGTACACCGTGCCCTTGCTGACCCCGGCGGCCGCGGCGACATCCTCGATGCGGGTGGCGGCGAAGCCGTTCTTGGCGAACGCGGCCAGCGCCGCGGCAGTGATCTCGCCGGGCCGGTCGTCCTTTCGCCGCCGCCATCGAGGCTTTGACACCCCGGCACCCCGCGCAGTTGATAACCGACCGGATAGTAATTTATTTGCGGGCAAGCGACAAGACGCTCCATGGGCGAAAAGCGGTCACGAAGGTCGCGGAGGTTCGCGGCGTCAGGCGGCGCCGGGCGCCGGCACCGGTTCCGCCGGCAGCCACCGCACGGCATAGGTGCCGGCGGCCATCGCGATCACGAACACCGCGGTTTCCGGCAGCAGATACGCCAGCGACGAAATCGACGGCCCCGGGCACAGCCCCACCATGCCCCAACCGACTCCGAACACCGCCGCGCCGCCCAACAGGCGCGCGTCCAAAATGGCGGTGCGCGTCGGGCGCACGAATTCGCCGGCAAACAGCGGCCGCGACTGGCCGAAGCTGACCCGCCAGGCGACGAAGAACACGACGACGGCCCCGCCCATCACGAATCCCAGCGACGGGTCCCAAGTGCCGGTGATGTCCAGAAAATCCCGCACCTTGGCCGGATTGACCATCTGCGACACGGCCAGGCCCAGGCCGAACACCAGGCCGGCGATTCCGGCGATCAGATTGCGCGCCATGGCCTAGGCCCCCACCACATAGCGGGTCACGTACACGGTGATGCCGCCGGTGAACATGAAGATCGCCGTCGCGGTCAGCGAACGCGGGCTGAGGCGGCCGATGCCGCAGACGCCGTGGCCGGACGTGCAGCCGCCGGAAACGCGGGTGCCGAACCCGGCCAGCACGCCGCCGACGACCAGCGCCGGCCAACCGGCCTCGAACACGATCGCCTCTGGCCCCTGGCCGGTGACGGCGCGATACACCACCGTGCCGCCGATCAGGCCGCCGACGAACCATAGCCGCCAGGCGGCGTCGCCCCGTTGCGGCGGGATCAGGCCGGCGACGATGCCGCTGACCCCGGCCATGCGGCCCGACAACAGCAGCATCATCGCGGCGGCAACGCCGATCAGCGCGCCCCCGGCCAGCGCCGACAGCGGCTCGAAGTTGACAATTTCCATGGCGTTGCCCCCTGTGGCTCGATTGGCGGCGGAGTTTCCGGCACGGCGGCGGCGATGTCCAGCCGCCACCCCCCACACGATGCGGTGAATGCTATAACCGGGACGGTGCCCTGGCCTTCGACCAATCCCTTTGACCTGACCAAACCGGAACCGGTACCGGTCGCCGATGTCGCGGCGCGCAAAATCCCGCCCTATCTGGACGGGTTGAACCCGGCCCAGCGCGAGGCGGTCGAGGCCGCGGACGGCCCGGTGCTGGTGCTGGCCGGGGCTGGCACCGGCAAGACGCGGGTGCTGACGACGCGCCTCGCCCACCTGTTGTTCACCGGCCGCGCCCGCCCCCACGAAGTGCTGGCGGTGACGTTCACCAACCGCGCCGCCCGCGAAATGAAGGGGCGGGTCGAGGGGTTGCTGCACCGGCCGGTGGAATCCCTGTGGATCGGCACGTTTCATTCGATTGGCGCGCGCATTCTGCGCGAACACGCGGAACTGGCGGGGCTCAAGCCCAACTTCACGATTCTGGATGCCGACGACCAGGTGCGGCTGCTGAAGCAATTGATCGCCGCCGCCAATATCGACGAACAGCGTTGGCCGGCCCGGATGCTGGCGGGGATCGTCAACCGCTGGAAGGATCGCGGGCTTTCGCCGGAACAGGTCCGCAAGGCGGGCGCCGGCGACTACGCCGGCGGCAAGGGCGCGGAGTTGTACCGCGTCTATCAGGAACGCCTGCGAACCCTGAACGCGGCGGACTTCGGCGATCTGTTGCTGCACAACCTGACGATCTTCGCCGCCCACCCGGACGTGCTGGCGCGCGTACAGTCCCGATTTCGCTATGTGCTGGTCGACGAGTACCAGGACACCAACGTCGCGCAATATCTGTGGCTGCGGCTGCTCGCGCAGCAGCACCGCAACCTGTGCTGTGTCGGCGACGACGACCAGTCGATCTATTCGTGGCGCGGGGCCGAGGTCGAAAACATCCTGCGGTTCGAAAAGGATTTTCCCGGCGCGACGGTGGTGCGGCTGGAACAGAACTATCGCTCGACCCCGGCGATTCTGGGCGCGGCGGCGGAACTGATCGCCCGCAACGAAGGCCGTCTGGGCAAGACGCTGTGGACCGACAGGGCCGACGGCGAAAAGGTGCAGATTCGCGGCGCCTGGGACGGCGAGGAAGAAGCGCGGATGATCTGCGACGACATCGAGGCGGCGCACCAAAGCGGCGGCAACCTGGGCCAATTCGCGATTCTGGTGCGGGCGAGCTTCCAGACCCGCGAGTTCGAGGAGCGGCTGCTGACCCTGGGTCTGCCGTATCGCGTCATCGGCGGCCTCCGATTCTATGAACACCGCGAAATCCGCGACGCCATCGCCTATCTGCGCGTCATCGCCCAGCCCGACGACGATCTTGCCTTCGAGCGCATCGTCAATGTGCCGAAGCGCGGCATCGGCGACGCGATGATGCAGAGTCTGCACCGGCTGGCTCGCCACGGCGACGTGCCGATGACCGCCGCCGCCGAACAGTTGCTGGCCACCGACGAGCTGCGCCCGGCGGCAAAACGCACGCTGGCCGCGTTGCTCGAATCGTTCGCGCGCTGGCGGCGGCAATTCGCCGAACTGCCGCACGGCGACGCGGTCGGCATCGTGCTGGACGAGTCCGGCTACACCGAGATGCTGCAACGGGACCGCGCCCCGGACGCGCCGGGACGGCTGGAAAACCTGAAGGAGCTGGTGGCGGCGGTCGAACAGTTCGAAAGCCTGGGCGGCTTTCTGGAGCACGTCAGCCTGGTGATGGAAAACGACGGCGCCAATGACGGCGACAAGGTCAGCCTGATGACCCTGCACGGCGCGAAGGGGCTGGAGTTTGACCGCGTCTATCTGCCGGGGTGGGAGGAAGACCTGTTCCCGCACCCGCGGGCGCTGGACGAAGGCGGCGCGGCGGCGCTGGAAGAAGAACGCCGCCTCGCCCATGTCGCGATCACCCGGGCGCGCAAGAGCCTCCACATCACCTTCGCCGCCAACCGCCGGGTCTACAACCAGTGGCGGTCGTCGATGCCGTCGCGGTTCATCGACGAATTGCCGGCGTCCCACGTCG
>JAQBXG010000032.1 GCA_027625125.1 Pseudomonadota bacterium | reverse complement strand
GCGGGCGCGGCGGCGGCAACGGGCGGCGGCTCGACTGCCGCCTGCGGCGCACAGGCGGCGGCTAGCGCCACCAGCAGCAGCCCTCCCAGACGTGGATTCATCGTTGTCGCCGGGACGTCTGCATACGGTGAAAGATGTGAACCATTGCCGCCACGCCTGCAACCGGCGCCACAAGGTTCAGGATCGGGATCGTCAACAGCACCGCCATCACAGCGCCGGCGCGGAACACCCGGCCCCGGTTGGCGCGGCGCAGCGCCCGCGCGTCGGCGGGCGACAAATGCCGCAGCGCCACCATTTCGAAGTATTCGCGCCCCAGCAACAGGCCGTTGACCACGTAGAAGACGACCGGCGCCAGCGGCGCCAGCACCACCGTCAGCAACAGCGTCGCGTAGACCAGCAACCCGGCCAGATTGACGGCGACGGCGACGGCCGCGAATCGCAGGCCCGACAGGATTCCGCCGATCAGCGGCTGGTCGCGGCCTTTTGGCGCGTCGGGGTAGTGGGAAGCTTCCAGCGCCGCCGCCACGTGCTCCAGCATCAATCCGGCAAAGAACGTCGCGACGACCGGGAACAAGACCCAGACCAGCACCAGCGCGCCCAGGCCGCCGAGCACGCCGACCGCCCACGAGAACACTGTCTGGACCCAGCCGCCGTCGCCGACCTCGATCGCCGCCAGGGCGAGTTCGACCACGACGAACAACCCGGCGAAGGTCGCAAGGGTCAGGCCGAGGGAAATCCACAGCAACCGGCGGATCGCCGGGTGGGTCAGGTCGCCGAAGGCGCGGGCGAAGTCGGACAGCATTCCCATCACGCGACCTTGTAGATGGGGACGCCGCCCATATACTTCCATGCCGCCGCGCCCCGCGCGCGCGTTCCCCGGAGCATTCCGTGTCCAGAACCGCCCTCGACGTCCTCGCGATCGGCAACGCCATTGTCGATGTCATCAGCCAGGCCGACGACGCCTTTCTGGTTCGCCATGGGCTGGCCAAGGGCGCGATGACCTTGATCGACGAGGACCAGGCGGCGCGCCTGTACGCCGCAACCAGCGCCGGCATCGAGATGTCCGGCGGCTCCGCCGCGAACACCGCCGCCGGGGTGGCATCGCTCGGGGGCCGGGCGGCGTTCATCGGCCGGGTGAAGAACGACCAGCTTGGCGATGTGTTCACCCACGACCTGCGCGCCGCCGGTGTCGCCTTCGACACCCCGCCGGCGACCGATGGCCCGTCCACCGCCCGCTCGCTGGTGCTGGTGACCCCGGACGCCCAGCGCACGATGAACACATACCTGGGCGCGTGTGTCGAACTGGGGCCGGACGACGTAGAGGCCGCCGCCGTCGCCGGCGCCGCCATCACCTATCTGGAGGGATACCTGTGGGACCGCGACGACGCGAAGGCGGCGTTTCGCAAGGCCGCGGCGGATGCGTCGGCGGCGGGCCGCAAGGTCGCCTTCACGTTGTCGGATCCGTTCTGTGTCGATCGCTGGCGCAGCGAGTTCCTGGAGCTGATCGACGGCCACGTCGATATTTTGTTCGCCAACGAGGCGGAGATTCTATCGCTGTATGAAACCGACGATTTCGACGCGGCGCTGGCGAAGGTACGCGGCCATTGCGCGGTGGCGGCGGTGACGCGGTCGGCGCGCGGTTCGGTGCTGCTCACCGACGGCGAGACCCATTATGTCTCCGCTGAGCCGGTGGACCATGTGATCGACACGACCGGGGCCGGCGACCTGTACGCGGCGGGGGTGTTGTACGGGTTGTCGCGCGGGCTGGATTTGCCGGCGTGCGGACAAATCGGCGCGATCTGCGCCGCCGAGGTCATCAGCCACTATGGCGCCCGGCCCGAGACCTCGTTGAAAAAACTGATCAGTTCCGATCCGGCCGTGGGCTGACCATCGGCCCGACGCGGCCCCCGCCGACAATGTGAACATGAAAGTGCGGCACTTCCTGGCCGCCGTTGGCGCCGGTATTGGCGATCAGCCGGTAGCCGCCGCCGGCCACCCCGGCCTTTTCCGCCGCCGCCGCCACCGCCCGCCAGAACCCGGCAATTTCGTCAGCGGTCGCGCGCACGGCAAAGTCGCCGACATCGACGTAGGCACCGCGCGGAATCACCAGCACATGCACCGGCCGTACCGGATGGATATCGCGAAACGCCAGCGCGTGTTCGTCCTCGTGGACCGTGTCGTTCGGAATCTCGCCGCGCAGAATCTTCGCAAAGATATTGTCTGGGTCGTAGGCCATCCTGGTTTCTCCCGCAGCTACGCGGCCCCGGACGAATCCGGCGGCCGCCATTTGCGCGGCGTGCCGCTCCGCCCGGCCTTTTCCGCCACCCCGGACGTGCCCTCGCGCCGCGCCAGTTCCGCATAGACATCGGCGGGCGCCACGCCGCGCGCCGCCCACAGCACCATCAGATGAAACAACAGGTCGGCGCTTTCCGCCACCAGCGCCTCGTCGGATTCGCCAAGCCCGGCGACCAGCGTCTCCGCGGCTTCTTCGCCGACCTTCTTCGCGATCGCCGGCAGTCCGGCGGCGAACAATCCGGCGGTGTGACTTCGGGCCGGGTCCGCGTCCTTGCGATTGAGGATGGTCGCATACACGCGCGCCAGGACTTCTGCGTCGTCGGCCATTGCTTCGCGTATCAGATTCCGGCCGCGGTGTCAGGGGCGGGGCGCACCGGAATGCCCTGCGCCGCCAGAAACGACTTGGTTTCGGCAATGGATACTTCGCCGAAGTGAAAGATCGACGCCGCCAGCACCGCCGACGCGTGACCCCGGGCGATGCCGTCGGCCAGATGCGCGAGGGTGCCGACGCCGCCCGACGCCACCACCGGCACCGTAACACGGTCGGCGACCGCGCGGGTCAGGTCCAGATCGAATCCGGAGCAGGTGCCGTCGCGATCCATCGACGTAAGCAGGATTTCGCCCGCGCCCAATTCCGTTACCCGCGCCGACCAGTCGACTGCGTCGATGCCGGTCCTGGTCCGGCCGCCGTGGGTGAAGATTTCCCACTTGCCGGGCGCGGTGGCGCGCGCATCGACCGCGACGACGATGCACTGGCTGCCGAAGATCTCCGCCGCCTCGCGCACCACGTCGGGCCGCGCTACTGCCGCCGTGTTGATCGCCACCTTGTCGGCCCCCGCCCGCAACAGCCTTCGCACGTCGTCCGGCGAACGCACGCCGCCGCCGACCGTCAACGGCATGAAGCACATGTCGGCGGTGCGGGAGACGACATCCAGCAGCGTGTCGCGATCTTCGTGGCTGGCGGTGATATCCAGAAAACAAAGTTCATCGGCGCCCTGGGCGTCATAGATGCGCGCCTGTTCGACCGGGTCGCCGGCGTCGCGCAGGTCGACGAAATTGATGCCCTTGACGACGCGCCCGTCCTTTACATCCAGACACGGAATGACGCGCGGCTTCAGCATGTCAGGCGGCCAGCACGGCGAGCGCCGCGGCGGGATCGATGCGCCCGTCGTACAGCGCCCGGCCGGAAATGACTCCGGCTATGCCGGACGCCGCCACCCGCTTCAGCGCCCGCAGGTCGTCGAGGGAGGCGACGCCGCCCGACGCGATCACCGGCGTTTGCAACGCCGCCGCCAGTTCGGCGGTCGCATCGACGTTCAATCCGGACAACGCGCCGTCGCGGTCGATGTCGGTATAGATCACCGCCGCCGCGCCAGCGTCCTCGAATCGCCGCGCCAGATCGAGCGCCGAAAGTTCCGACGCCTGCGCCCAGCCTTCGACCGCCACCCGCCCGCCGCGCGCGTCGATGCCGACCGCGATGCGACCGGGAAACGCCGCGCACGCGCTTCGCACCAAACCCGGATCGCGCACCGCCGCCGTACCGAGTACGACGCGGGCGACGCCGCGTTGAATCCAGCCTTCGACCGCCGCCATCGAACGAATGCCGCCGCCCAGTTGCACCGGCAGATCGACCGCCTCCAGTACCAACCCGACCGCATCGGCGTTCACCGCCCGGCCTTCGACGGCGCCGTTCAGATCGACGACATGAATCCATTGAAAGCCCTGGTCGCGAAACGCGCGCGCCTGGTCCGCCGGATCGTCGTTGAACAGGGTGGCGCGATTCATGTCGCCGCGCAGCAACCGCACGCATTGACCGTCTTTCAGATCAATGGCGGGGAACAGGATCATCCGGCGCCAGAAACCTGTTTGGAATAATAGTACCCGGCAACGAATTCGCCGCCGACCTTGGCGTACCGTTCCTTGGTTCCCCATCGGGCATAGCCACAACTTTCGTACAGCGCGATCGCCGCCGTCTGGGTCTGGCGCACGTTCAATTCCAGCACTTCGAACCCGAGTTCAGCGGCGCGTTTTTCGATCGCCGCCAACAGTCCGCGGGCAAGGCCGTGGCCGCGCGCAGCCGGCGCAACAAAAAACGTCGTCAACGTCGCGGCGAAGGCTTGCGCTTCATTGTTCGGAGCCGGACGCACCAATTGCCCGGAGCCGACGATGTTGCCGTCGAACCGCGCCACCGCCAGCTCGCGGCGCGGCACCAGCAGGACGCCGCGCCAGAAGTCTTCGAGAATGTCGCGGGGCGGCGGTTTCAGCCAGCCGAAGCCATTGCCGTCGAGGATCGCTTCCTCGGTGGCGACGCACAAATCCTCGAGATCCGTGCCGGCGAACTTTTCCACCCATTCGACGCTGGTCGGTACGGTCAACTGCTCGTCCTTTCTGGCGTTACGGCCGCCATGTGAGGAAGTTCGCGATCAGGCGCAATCCCGCCGCCTGACTTTTTTCCGGGTGGAACTGCGTGCCCACCCGGTTGTCCCGCGCCACCACCGCGGCAATCGCGCCGCCATAGTCCACCGTCGCGACCAGATCACGCTCGTCGGCGCACAGAAGCTGATAGCTGTGGACGAAATACATGTGGTCGCCGGTGGCGAGGCCGGCCAGCACGGGATGCTTGTTGTGGATGCGCAGGTCGTTCCAGCCCATATGCGGCACGCGCCGATCGTCCGCGGCCATCGCCGCCACATCGCCGGCGATCCAGCCCAGGCCCTCGAACTCGCCGTGCTCGAACCCGCGCGTCGCCATCAACTGCATACCGACACAGATGCCCAAAAACGGCGCGCCGCGGCGCACCACCGCCTGCTCCAGCGCGTCTTCCATTCCGGGTACCGCGGCCAGGCCGCGGCGGCAATCGCCGAATGCGCCGACCCCGGGCAACACAACGCGGTCGGCCCGCGCCACGGTGTCGGCATCGGCGGTGACGGATACCGCGATGTCCAGCCCCAGCTCGCGGACCACACGCTCGAAGGCCCGCGAGGCCGAGCGCAGGTTGCCCGATCCGTAGTCGACGATGGCAAGCGTCACAGAGCCGCGTTCAGCGAGTGTAGAGCGGCCCCAGGGCCACAAACAGACGGCGCTCGGCATCCACGAGGCCGCTGCCGCTGACGACACCGATCACTTCGTACCCCGCCGCCTCGCGCGCGCGCTGGCGCAGGTCGTTGCCGTGCAATCCCAGCAGAAGGGCCAGAGCCGTGACGGCGTATGGCTGCGCGGCCACCAACGGCGGCCAGAACCACGGCCCGGCCAGCAGCGCCGCCCACAGCGCCGCGAGAACCAGTCCGGTCAGCCACATGCCGGCCGCGAATGCCCAGAAAGGGCCGAACAATAGCGCCGGCCAGCAGAATCCCTCATGCACCAGGTCGAGTTCCGACGCTTTGCCGGATCTGGGATCGCCCCGGCGTTCGAGAACCGCATAGAGCCGCATCGCCGCCTATCCCGCCCGCCCGCCGCCGATGCCGGACCCGCCCAGGGTGCCCTTTGTCGACGGCACGTCGCCGGAGCGCCGCGGATCGATTTCGGCGGCGATCCGCAATGCCCGCGCCAGACCCTTGAAGCAGCTTTCGACGATATGGTGGCTGTTGCCGCCGTACAGCGTATTGACGTGCAGCGTCAAGCCGCCGTTCTGGGCGAATGCCTGAAACCATTCGCGAAACAGTTGCGTGTCCATTTCGCCGAGGCGCTCGGTGGGCACATCGACCTTCCACACCAGATGCGGGCGGCCGGAGATGTCCAGCGACACCTGCGTCAGAGTCTCGTCCATCGGCGAGGTCAGCGATGCAAACCGGCGTATGCCCTTGCGTTCGCCAAGGGCCTTCGACACCGCCTGGCCCAGCACGATGCCGGTATCCTCGGTGGTGTGGTGGAAATCCACCTCCAGATCGCCCTTCGCCTGAATTTCGATATCGATCAGCGAATGCCGGGCAAGCTGCTCCAGCATGTGATCCAGAAACCCGATTCCGGTGGCGATCTTGTATACGCCCGAGCCGTCGACATTCACCGTCGCGCGTATCTCGGTCTCGGCGGTCTTGCGTTCGACGCTGGCCTGTCGCACGGTCGGCCCCACAGTCGGCAGGGTGCGGAAGTCGCGCGTCCTATACCAAGTTGGCCCCGCAACCGCCAGCCCGCAACCGCCTGACTGCGCGCCGCGCCGCCCTTGACGCCCGGGGCGTCGTCCCCACATCTTGGGCCGCTGCGCGTTTTGCCCCCCGGAACCCAATGACAGACTCCAGCGCCTGGCATGGCACGACCATTCTTTCCGTTCGAAAGGGCGGCAAGGTCGTCGTCGCCGGCGACGGCCAGGTAACGCTGGGCGATACGGTGTTGAAGGCGGGGGCGAAAAAAGTGCGGCGGCTGGCCGACGGCGCGGTGATCGCCGGATTCGCCGGCGCCACCGCCGACGCCTTCACGTTGTTCGAGCGGCTGGAAGGGCGGCTGGAGCAATACCCCGGCCAGTTGACCCGCGCCTGTGTCGAGCTCGCCAAGGACTGGCGCACAGACCGGTATCTGCGGCGGCTGGAAGCGATGATGGCGGTGGCGGACCGCACGGTGAGCCTGGTCCTGTCGGGCACCGGCGACGTGCTGGAGCCGGACGACGCGGTCATCGGTATCGGCTCCGGCGGCAAGTATGCACTGGCGGCGGCCCGGGCGCTGGTGGACCGCGACGATCTGGACGCCGAGGCGATCGCGCGCCGGTCGATGGAAATCGCCGCCGGCATCTGCATCTATACCAACGACCACGTCACGGTCGAAGTGCTGTGATACCTCGGCGATGACAGAATTCAGCCCGCGCGAAATCGTCTCCGAACTGGATCGCTATATCATCGGCCAGCACGACGCCAAGCGCGCCGTCGCCATCGCGCTCCGCAACCGCTGGCGGCGCCAGCGCGTGCCCGACGACCTGCGCGACGAGGTGCTGCCGAAAAACATTCTGATGATCGGCCCCACCGGCGTCGGCAAGACCGAGATTTCCCGGCGGCTGGCGAAGCTGGCGAACGCGCCGTTCGTCAAGGTGGAGGCGACGAAGTTCACCGAGATCGGCTATGTCGGGCGCGATGTCGAACAGATCATTCGCGACCTGGTCGAAATCGGCATCAACATGGCGCGCGACGCGAGCCGCGAGGAGGTCCGCGCCCGCGCCGAACTGGCCGCCGAAGACCGCATGCTTGACGCCCTGGTCGGCCACAACGCCAGCGAGGCGACGCGGCAATCGTTCCGTCAGAAACTGCGCAAAGGCGAGATGGAGGACAAGCCGGTCGAGCTGGAACTGGCCGAAACCGGCGGCACGGCAATGCCGACGATGGACATCCCCGGCATGCCCGGCGGCCAGGTCGGCATGATCAACCTGAATGAGATGCTGGGCAAAGCCTTTGGTCAGCGCACCAAACGTCAACGCACGACGGTCGGTGCGGCATGGAAGTCCTTGATCTCCGAGGAAGGCGACAAACTCGTCGACCAGGAGCAGCTGACCCACAGCGCGATCGAAGCCGTCGAACAGAACGGCATCGTCTTTCTGGACGAAATCGACAAGATTTGCGGCCGGTCGGATCGCGGCTATGGCGAGGTCAGCCGCGAAGGGGTGCAGCGCGACCTGTTGCCGCTGATCGAGGGCACGACGGTCGCGACAAAGCACGGACAGGTCAAGACCGACCACATTCTGTTCATCGCCTCCGGAGCGTTCCAGCTTGCCAAGCCGTCCGATCTTTTGCCGGAACTACAGGGCCGGTTGCCGATTCGCGTCGAGTTGGAGGCGCTGACCACCGACGATTTCCGGCGCATCCTGACCGAACCGGAAAACAGCCTGATCCGGCAGTACATGGCGCTGCTGGCGACCGAGGAAGTCACGCTGGAATTCGCCCCCGACGCGGTTGACGAAATCGCCCGGGTATCGGCGGAGGTCAACGCCGGCGTCGAGAACATCGGCGCCCGCCGCCTGCATACGGTGATGGAGCGGCTGCTGGACGAAATCAGCTTCACCGCCACCGACCGCACCGGCGAGACGATCACCATCGACGCCGCGTACGTGCGCGCCCAGGTGTCCGAACTGGCGAAGAACGCCGACCTCAGCCGCTTTATCCTGTAGGCGCTCCGCCGGTCAGGACCGGCTGCGGCGCATCCGTGGTTGGCGCTCCGCCGGTCAGGACCGGCTGCGGCGCAGCAACACGTAGCGCGCACCGCCACCGCCGTCCCGCGGCAGCGCCGGATCCGAACCGATCACCACCGGCGCCAGGTCCGGGGATTCCAGCCAGCCCGGCAGCGCCCTGCGCAACACCGACGGCGCGCCGGTGTCGCGGCGGCCCTGGCTGTCGCGGCTGTTCTTGCCAGTGATCACCAGCACGCATTTCATGCCGCGCGCGGCGCGATCCAGCAGAAACGCGCGCACGGCGGCGTGGGCCTCGGCCTGAGTCATGCCGTGCAGGTCGATGCGGTCCGCAACCGGCTGGCGGCGGCGGCGAATCGCCCGCGCCTCGTGCTTGCCGATGCCACCCGGCGGGCCAGCAGCCGGCGGGCTTGCGGCCGGCAGGCTAGCGGACGAATTCGGGGTTGGCGGCCGCGAACCGGAACCGTCTTCGGGTCCGTCCGGCAACGGATCGGATGACGGATCGGGCAACGGAGTCTGGCCCATGGCCTCGCGCCACAGGCGCAACTCGTCGCCGGTGGGTTTGCGGCTGCCGGTCACGGCGGGCGCGAAAGGTCTAGGCGGGGCTGCGGGTTTCCGCCAGCGCCCAGTTGGGGTCGCCGGATCGAACGTCGCGAACAAACGTCCAGATATCGACGACCCGCTTGACCGCCGCCGGGCCGCCGACTTCGTTGCCGTCCCGGTCGCGGACGACATTGATCAGCTGGCTGACGAACTTGACCGTGACCTCGGCGATGCGGCCGGCCATTCGGGCATCCACGACCTCGGCGGTATCGACGCCGACGACTGTCGTCTCCAGGGTCTCGCCGCGGCTTTCGCGCTCGGCGATCGCGCCGGAGAAGTTCTCCAGCACTTCGCGGGTCAGCAGGCGTTTCAGCGCATCCCGGTCGCCGCCCGCGAACGCGGTCACGACCATTTCATAGGCGGCGCGGGCGCCGGCCAGAAACTGGCGCACGTCGAAGGCCGGATATTGCAGCCGGATCTCGGCGATTCCGGCGGCGGCCAGCGCCTCTTCGTCGGTGGCCGCGGCATCGCCGCCTTCCCCCGGCGCAACCGGCGCCGCGCGCTCCGAAAGCGCCACGACGTTGTCCTTGCCGCCGCGTGTGGTCCGCCGCAGCAGATCCGCGGCGTCGTTGCCGGAATCGCCGGGCCGGCGCCCCAGCACGCGGCCAAGGCGGACGATGACGAACACCGCCACCAGCGCGAAAAGAAGAATATCGAAATACTGCACGCCGTTCACTCGTTGCCGGGCGGTCGCCGGGACTATCCGGCCTTGCCGCGCAAGAGTAACGACCGCTTTGCATCGGGTCCAGCGATAGCGCGCGGCCCCGGCTTGACACCTCATCGCCGCCGCCTGATGTTTGCCCGATCAATCTCGGAGGTGTGATGGCGGAATCGCGCGAAAAGACCGGCAAGAGCTCGGGCGGCGAGGCGGCGGCCGGCGCGGCGGCGAGTGGCCCGGTCGCGCCGCAGGGACCGCGAGTCAGCGTCCGCACCCAGTACGTAAAGGATCTGTCCTTCGAGAATCCGGGCGCCCCGAAGAGCCTCGCGGACGGCGCCGGGCCGCCGAAGATCCAGGTCAATGTCGACGTCGAGGCGAAGCCGCTCGGCGGCAACCACTATGAAGTCGCGTTGCAGATCAGCGCCGCCGGCAAGCAGAACGATACCGCCGTATTCGTCGTCGAACTGGTCTATGCCGGGCTGTTCGCGCTGGAAAACATTCCCCGGGATCGCGTGGAGACTGTGTGCCTGGTGGAATGTCCGCGGTTGTTGTTTCCGTTCGCCCGCCGCATCGTCGCCGACGCGACCCGCGAAGGGGGGTTTCCGCCGTTGCTGCTGGACCCGATCGACTTCGGACGCCTGTACCGCAAGCACCGCAGCAGCGTGCCGGAAAAGTAGCGTCCTACCAGTCCCAGACCGGGGACGACAATTCCTTCAGAAACGCCCGGTGGGCGGCGAGTTCCGCGTCGCCGGCGGCATGGGGTCGCGGCTCGCGCCGTTTTCGCCGGACCACCGGCCCCGCCGCCGCCGTCTGGCGCACCGAGATGCCCAGTCCCGGCTGACGCCCGCCGGACAGTTCCAGATACACCTCGACCAGCAGGTTCGCATCGAGCAGCGCGCCGTGCGTTTCCCGCCCGGAAATGTCGATGCCGAACCGTTCGCACAGCGCGTTCAGATTGGCCGCCGCGCCGGGAAACTTGCGCCGCGCCAGCCGCACCGTGTCCACGACCTCGCCCGCCAGCGGCGGCAATTCCAGCCGCGCCAGTTCTGCGTTCAGAAAGCCGATATCGAAGTCGGCGTTGTGGGCCACCAGCCGCGCGCCGTCCAAAAACGCCAGCAGTTCGGAGACGACATCGGCGAACAAGGGTTTGTCCTGCAGGAACTCCTGGCTGATACCGTGAATCGCGAACGCTTCGGCGGGCATGTAGTCGTCGTCGGGGCGAAGATAGGTATGAAACTCGCGGCCCGTGGGGATCGCGTTGACCAATTCGACGCAGCCGATCTCGACCACGCGGCTCGTCTTCGGACTGAGCCCGGTGGTCTCGGTATCCAGTACCACTTCGCGCATTACCGGGTCCTTGCGTCAGCCAGCAGCGAATCGGTGATCCGCGCCAATTCCAGCGACATCTTGGGGATGCCGTCTCCAGAGTCTACTACATAGTCCGCTCTGCGACGTTTTTCCGCATCGGGCACCTGCCGCGACAGAACAAACGCCAGCCGTTCCGGCGTCATGCCGGGACGGGCCAGCGCCCGCCGCCGCTGCGCTTCCTCCGGCGCATGCACGACCACCACTGCGTCACACAGCCGTTCCGCCCCGATCTCGAACAACAGCGGCATCTCCAGCACCGCCAGCGGCGCGCCGTCCGCCTGCGCCCGGTGCAGGAACGCCGTGGCCACCGCATCCACGCGGGGGTGCAGGATCGCCTCCAGCCGGTCCAGCGCCGCCGCGTCCCCCAGAACCCGGTCGCCGAGGGCGCTGCGGTCGATGGTTTCGTTCCCTGCGCTGTCCGGGAAAGCGGCCGCGACCTCGGCCACGGCGTCGCCGCCTGGCCCTAACAGTCGATGCACCGCCGCATCGGCCTCGAACACCGGAAATCCCCGCTCCGCCAGCGCCGCCGCGGCGGTCGATTTGCCCATCGCGACCGAGCCGGTCAGTCCCAGAACGATCACGATGAGCCGAGCACGAACGCCCGCAGTTCCGAGGTTACCTGCGGTTCGGCCCCGAACCAGGCCGCAAACCCCGGCCGCGCCTGGTGCAGCAACATGCCGAGGCCGTCGACGGTCGTGTTGCCGCGCGCCCGCGCTTCCCGCAACAGGGCCGTCTGGAGCGGCGCATATACAACATCGGTCACGATCGCGTCCGCCGGCAGGTCCGCCAACGGCAGCTCCAGCGGCGGTGCGCCGGTCATGCCCAGCGTCGTCGCGTTGACCAGCAAAGCCGCGCCGCCCAGCGCCGCCCCCCGCCGTTCCCACGGCACAAACGTCGCCGCCGCCGCCGCCGCCACCGCCTCGCCCCGCGCCTGGGTGCGGTTGACGATGCGCAGGTCCGCGACGCCCGCGTCGGCGAGG
>JAQBXG010000031.1 GCA_027625125.1 Pseudomonadota bacterium | reverse complement strand
CGCGGCGGAAGCCGCGGAGGCCGCAAAAGCGGCGCTCGAACCTGCACCCGAACTGCAAGAGCCGCCCGAACCAGCGCCGCCGCCGGCGCCGGATGTGGCTTCGATCCGTGTGCAGCTGGGTGCGTTCCGCAGCCGCGAGGCGGCGCTGGCCGGCTGGACGGTGCTGGAACGGCGCCACGGGGCGCTGCTGTCGGGGTTGGAGCCGCATATCGAAGACGTATCGCTGGCGGCGGGGAGGTTCTATCGCCTCCAGGCGGGGCCGGTCGTCACGGCGGCGGCGGCGGCGACGCTGTGCCGAAGCCTCGAGGCGGCGGGCGCCGATTGCCTTGTGGTGGGTCCGTGAACACGGACGGTCTGCTGTACGGCGTATCGGTCTGGGCGCTGCCGATCCTGCTGGCGGTGACGCTGCACGAGGCGGCGCATGGCTACGTGGCGATGCTGTACGGCGACGACACGGCGCTGCGCCGGGGCCGCATCAGCCTCAATCCGCTGCGTCACATCGACCCGGTCGGGACGTTGCTGTTGCCGGCGATGCTGCTGTACCTGTCCGGCGGCCGGTTTCTGTTCGGATTCGCGAAGCCGGTGCCGGTCAACTTCGCGGCCCTGAACAATCCGCGCCGGGATATGGTGCTGGTGGCCGCCGCCGGACCGGCGGCCAATATCGCGATGGCCATCGCCGCTGCCCTGCTGTTGCACGCGGCCGCGCTGTTCCCGCCGGCGACCGCCGAGTGGCTGGCAGCCAATTTCGGAAACGCAATATTTATCAATATCTTGCTGGCGGTCTTTAACATGTTGCCGATACCGCCGCTGGACGGCGGGCGGGTGGCGGTGGGCCTGTTGCCGGACTGGATCGCGATGCCGCTGGCGCGACTGGAGCCGATCGGATTTTTCCTGGTTCTGGGGGCGATTTTTTTGCTGCCCTATGCCGGGATCGACCTGTTCGGGAGCGTCCTTTTGCCGGTGGTGGATTTCCTGCTACGGTCCATCATCCTCCTGACCGGCCATATCTGAGCGAAGTCGCAACCACGTGACGCCGGACTTGCCCCACGCACCCCGGCCCGATTTGGGCCCTGACGAACCCTTGGTCGTCGAACTGGACGGATTCGAGGGGCCGCTGGATGTCCTGCTGGCGCTGGCGCGGACCCAAAAGGTAGACGTGACGCGCCTGTCGATTCTGCGGCTGGCGGATCAATACCTGGAATTCATCGCCGAGGCACGGCGTCTGTCGCTGGAGGTCGCCGCCGACTACCTGGTGATGGCGGCGTGGCTGGCGTATCTGAAGTCGCGCTCGCTGCTGCCTGCCGTCAACGACGACGAGGAGGAGTATTCCGGCCAGGAACTGGCGGCGCGTCTGGCGTTCCGGTTGCAACGGCTGGACGCGATGCGGAATGTCGCGGCCCGGTTGATGAAGCGCGAGCGTCTGGGCCGGGACGTGTTTCGCCGCGGCATGCCCGAAGGGGTGCGCAATATCCGCCATGCGGTCTGGGAGGTATCCCTGTTCGAGCTGTTGTCCGCCTATGGGGGTTTGAAACGCGGCGAACCCGAGCCGTGGCGCATGACCCGGGTCGAAACCTATTCGCTCGAGGAGGCGCTGGCGCGGCTGACCGCGTCCCTCGGCATGGCCGGCGGCTGGGAACGGCTGGAGAGCTTCCTGCCGCCCGGCGTCACGACCGGGTTCCAGCGTCGGTCGGCGGTCGCATCGACGTTGTTGGCGGGTCTGGAGATGTCGCGCCAGGGCAAGGCGACACTGCGCCAGGAGCGCCCCTGGGGCCCGATCTATGTGAAATCGCGGCGGCCCGGCGATTCGTGACCGGCATCTCCGAACA
Organism: Pseudomonadota bacterium; assembly: GCA_027625125.1. Lineage (GTDB taxonomy): Bacteria > Pseudomonadota > Alphaproteobacteria > UBA2966 > CAIVPW01 > JAQBXG01. Next base: position 10,295 of record JAQBXG010000031.1, on the reverse strand, counting down.
CGCGCGGATGGCAGAGGCGCTGCTGTTCGCCGCGACCGAACCGCTGGACGAGCCGAGCATGGCTGCGCGGCTGCCGGACGGGGCCGATGTAGCGGCGGTGCTGGCGGAACTGTCGGACGCCTATGCCGGGCGCGGCGTCAACCTGGTGCGGATCGGCGGCAAGTGGTCGTTCCGAACCTCGCCGGACCTGGCCCATGTTTTGGAGCGCCATATCACCCAGCCGCGGCGGCTATCCCGCGCCGGGGTCGAGACGCTGGCGATCATCGCCTATCACCAGCCGGTCAGCCGGGCCGAGGTGGAGGAAATCCGTGGCGTCGCCCTGAGCAAGGGTACCCTCGACACCCTGCTGGAAGTCGGCTGGATCAAGCCGAAGGGGCGACGACGGACGCCGGGGCGGCCGGTCACTTACGGAACCACCGATGAGTTTCTGGAGCATTTCGGCATCGAGACGCTGAACGCGCTGCCCGGCCTTGAGGAATTGAAGGCCACCGGCCTGCTGCGCCGCGAGCCGCCGCCGGCGATGTTGCGGGACGCAGAGGAACGCGCGCGGGCCGAAGCCGACGCCGACAGCGATGACGATGAGGAACGTGACGACGCCGACGACGATGGGGGCCTCGGCGACGATGTCGGGCCAGAGAGCGACGGCCCGATGGACGAAGGCATGGCCGACACGTCGTCGGTCGTGCCGCTGAAACGCCCCGACTAGCGGATCAATCCCAGTGCTTGAAGCCGGCAATTGCGGCGGGCTTCAAGTGCCTGAATCCATTGATCCATCATCCAACGAGCTCGTGATACGAAGGGCTCGATTCGTACCTCTAGTTCAGCGGCCTGTCCGGGACGCCGGATTCGACGCGACGGCAGACCAGATCGCCGTCTGCGTCGGTGCGGCAGTCGGCGCTGCATTCCCATCCCGGCAACGGACCACCGGCGGCGAATTCGCCCCCCGCCGCAGCCCGTAGCTGCGCTACGGCAGCTTCGGCGGCCGCGCGGCAGGCGTCGAGGGTCGCGAACATGCCGAGGGACTGGCCCACCTGCAGGTCCTCGCGGTCGGGATACAACGTGCCGTTCCATTCGGATTCCCCGCATGCGGCAACGGCGCCCGCGACGGTGATCGCAGCGGCAATGGCAAGAATCCTTTTGATCGGCATCTGGACCGTCCCCCAGAGAATCCGGCGCCGGAGTATCGCACGATGCAGGGCCGCCGTCGCCGGGGAAGGCGGCGGCGGATTAGGAAAAAGCGGACGGGACAAACTGCCGCAGCAAAAGTTCTTGCATTTGGCGCGGCCGGAGACTAAATGCGAATGAGAATTATTCGCAAGTTGAATGCCTGGTTCGTCCCAATGGAGAAACTGATGCGGAAATACCGTCCCGAATCCGGTCGCTCGTCCGACTCCCGCATAGGTTCCGGCCGCCGCCGCCATGCCGCCGCGGCGCGGATCGCCGCCGTCGCTGCGGCCTTGTTGTTCGCCGCGCTTCCGGCCGGCGCACAGGCGGACGGGGACGTGAACGTCTACTCGGCGCGGCAAGAGGTGCTGATCCGCCCGCAGCTCGATGCGTTCACCGCGGCGACCGGCATCACCGTCAACCTGGTCGCCGGCAACGACGATGCGCTGATCGAGCGGATGCGGGCCGAAGGCGCCAACAGCCCGGCCGATGTACTGCTGACCGTCGACGTCGGACGGTTGGTCCGGGCTAAGGAGGCAGGGGTACTGCAACCGGCGGCGACGGAAACCCTCGCCCGATCGATTCCGCCACAGTACCGGGACCGCGACGGAACCTGGTTCGGCCTCGCGGTGCGCGGCCGCGTGATCTTCTATGCCCCCGACCGCGTCGACGAGGCGGAACTCGATACCTACGAGGGCCTGGCGGATCCGCGCTGGCGCGGCCGCATCTGCATCCGCTCGTCGGGGAACGTCTACAACCAGTCACTGCTCGCTTCGATGGTCGCGCACGCTGGCGCGCCCGCGGCGGAGCAATGGGCGGCGGGAGTCGTCGCCAACATGGCGCGGCCGCCGCAGGGCGGGGATCGCGACCAGATATCGGCGGTGGCGGCCGGAGAATGCGATGTCGCCGTCGCCAACACATACTATTACGCCGGCATGCTGAACGGCACGCCGGAGGAACGGGAAGCGGCCGGCCGCGTGCGCCTGTTCTGGCCGAACCAGGACGGGCGCGGTGCTCACGTCAACATCAGCGGCGCCGCCGTCGCCGCCCATGCCCCGAACCGGGACAACGCCGTGCGTTTGATTGAATACCTGGCCGGCGCGGAAGCGCAACGGATCTACGCCGAGGCGGTGTACGAGTATCCGGTACGCGCCGGGGTTCCGGTCGCGCCGATCCTGATGGAATTCGGCGCCTTCCGGGCTGACGCCATCGCCCTCGACGAAGTCGCGGCGCACCAGTCCGAGGCGCTGCGAATCTTCGATCGCGTCGGCTGGCGCTAGCGCCCCCGCCGGCAGCTCTGTCCGTGACAGCGATCGCGGCCGACGCCGGGGCGTCCCGGCCCTCCCTGGGGCGTCCCGGCGTCTGGACCGTCGCCGGGCTTGCCGTCGCGGGTCTGGCGCTGTTGCCGATCCTTGTCGTGGCCGGGTCTGTGTTGCTGCCGGCCGGCGACGTCTGGGCGCATCTGTCGGCGACGGTGCTGCCGCGCTATTTATGGAACACCGCCGGGTTGGTCGCGGGCGTCGGCATCGTCACCGTCGTCATTGGCGTCGGCAGCGCCTGGCTGGTGACGATGTGTGCGTTTCCCGGCCGGCGCGTGTTCGAATGGGCGCTGCTGTTGCCGCTGGCGATGCCCGCCTATGCGATCGCCTACACCTATGGCGGCATGTTCGATTTCGCCGGGCCGGTGCAGACTTCGCTGCGCGAATGGTTCGGGTGGAGTCGCGGCGACTACTGGTTTCCGCCGGTGCGTTCGCTGGGCGGCGCGATCATCGTTCTCGGCGTCGTGCTGTATCCGTACGTATATATGCTGACCCGCGCGGCGTTTCTGGAGCAGTCGGTTTGCGCGCTGGAAGTCGGTCGCAGCCTGGGCGCCGGTCCATGGCGGGGGTTCTTTCGGGTGGCCCTGCCGTTGGCCCGCCCGGCCATCGTCACCGGCATCGCCCTGGCGCTGATGGAAACCCTTGGGGATTACGGGGCGGTCCAATACCTGGCCGTCGATACGTTCACGACCGGCATCTTTCGCACGTGGCACGGCCTGGGCAGCCTGCGGGCGGCGACGCAGCTGGCGGCGATTCTGTTGGCGGTCGTGTTTGCGGTGCTGGCGCTTGAGCGCCTTTCGCGCGGCGGCAAGCGGTATCACCACACGTCGACTCGATACCGGCCATTGCCGCGGTATCCGCTGCGGGGGTGGCGCGCGGCGGCGGCGGTGTCTGCCTGCGTTCTGCCGGTGTTCCTGGGGTTCCTGTTGCCGGTCGGGCGGTTGGCGGCGTGGGCGCTGGCGACCGCGCCACGCATGCTGGACGCGTCGTTTGCCCGGCTGGCGCTGAACAGCGTCGGTCTGGCAGCTGCCGCCTCCGCGATCGCGGTGGCTGTCGCCGTCACGCTGGCGTGGGCGATTCGATTGCGACCCGGCCGGACGATGCGCATCGCTGCGCGCGCCGCATCGATGGGCTATGCAATTCCGGGCGCGGTGGTGGCGGTCGGGGTGCTGGTGCCGCTGGCCTGGTTCGACAACACGTTGGACGGTTTGATGCGCGAGACCTTCGGGGTATCGACTGGCCTTGTTCTATCGGGCACCGTCGTCGCGTTGCTGTTCGCCTATGTCGTGCGGTTTCTGTCGATTTCTCTGAATGCCGTCGAGTCGAGTCTGGGACGGGTCACCGCGGACATGGAACGGTCGGCGCGGACGCTGGGACTGGGGCCGGGGGCGACGTTGCGGCGCGTGCACGCGCCGTTGATGGCCGGCAGTCTGTTGACCGCCGGGCTGCTGGTGTTCGTCGATGTGATGAAGGAGCTGCCGGCAACGCTGGTCCTGCGCCCGTTCAACTTCGATACGCTGGCGGTGCGCGCATTCGAGCTTGCCTCCGACGAGCGCTTGGCCGACGCCGCCAACGCCGCGCTGGCGATTGTCCTGGTCGGCCTGATCCCGGTCATCCTCCTTTCCCGGGCCATTGCGCGTTCCCGCCCCGGCGGGCAATAAGGCGCGATGCAGAGTCTGGAATTCGCCGGCGTCACGCGCCGGTTCGGTGACATCGCGCCCGCGGTCGACGCGCTCAGCCTTTCGGTTGCACCCGGCGAGGTGGTTTGCCTGCTTGGACCTTCGGGTTGCGGCAAGACGACGGCGCTCCGCCTTGCCGCCGGACTGGAGCGTGCCGACGGCGGCGAGATTCACGTCGCCGGGAACCTGGTCGACGGCGGCGGCGCGTTCGTACCGCCGGAGCAGCGTGGCGTCGGTCTGGTGTTCCAGGACTACGCGCTGTTTCCGCATCTGTCGGCGCGGCAAAACGTGATGTTCGGACTGCGCGGCGTCGACCGCGCCGCCGTCGCCGACGAATTGCTGGACCGTGTCGGCATGGGCCGCCTCGCGGATGCCTACCCGCACCGTCTGTCCGGCGGCGAGCAGCAGCGGGTCGCGCTGGCGCGCGCCCTGGCGCCGCGGCCGACGGTGATGCTGATGGACGAGCCGTTTTCCGGCCTGGACTTTCGTTTGCGCGATCGCATCGGTGAGGAATCACTGGCGCTGCTGCGCGAGGAGGGCACGGCGACATTGCTGGTGACCCACGATTCGTCGGAGGCGATGCGGTTCGCCGACCGCGTGGTGCTGCTGCGGGCCGGGCGGGTCGTGCAACAGGGGCCGCCGGCGGAATTATACGCCCGGCCCGCGGACCTGGGGGCGGCGGAGTTCTTTTCCGAGATCAATGTCCTGGACGGAGTCGTCGCGGGCGGGGCGGTGGCGACCGTGGTGGGGCCGGTGGCGGCGCCGGGACTCCCCGACGGTGCGACGGTCAAGGTCGTGATCCGGCCGGAATCGGTGATCGTCGGCCGCGGCGGCGGCGCCGCGACCGTGGAATCGGTGCGGGCGATGGGCCCGTGGACACTTGCGGTGTTGAAACCGGACGGCGGCGGGGCCGCATTGCGGGCAAGGCTGTCGTCGCAGGGAGAAATCTCTGTCGGCCAAAGGGTGCCGATCGGCGTGGAATCCTGCTTTATTTTCAGGCAGGAGCGGCCCCGCGGGGGCTGATTGCAGGGGCAAGGTCATTCTGCGATGATGGGCGAAAGTTCAACCTCCAGAAAATTGGGAGCGGAATGATGCTCGGAGGGACATTCAGTATCTGGCACTGGCTCATCGTTCTTGCGGTGGCCTTGTTGCTGTTCGGCGGCGGCGGAAAGATTTCCCGCATCATGGGTGACTTCGGCAGCGGCCTGAAGGCATTCAAGAAAGGCGTCAAGGAAGAGGACGCCGAAGGAAAGAAGATTGAAGGCGAGAATCTCGCCTCTGAATCTGCCAAAAACGAAGAGACGGCCAAAGGCTAGCGTCGTTTCCTTCGCCGCAATCGTTTCGTCGGCGGTTTACATATGCTTGATATCGGATGGCCAGAGCTGATGCTGGTGGCCGTGGTCACCGTGCTGGTGGTCGGGCCTAAGGAGCTTCCGCGCGTCTTGCGTACGTTCACGTTCTGGGTCCGCAAGATGCAGGGGATGGCGCGTGAGTTTCAGTCCGGCATGAACGAGTTGGCGCGGCAAAGCGACCTCGACGACATCCGCAAGGACATGAAAAAGGTCGCCGACGAAACCGTCGAACCACTCAAAGTCGACAAGTTCGACCAGGCCCTGGACCCGGACAATTCGATTGCCGGCATGTTCACCGGCAAGGCGATCCGGTCGCCGGCGGCCGGGGCCGGAGCGAATGCCGAAGCGGCCGGCAAGGGCGAGGCGACGGCCGGCGAAGTCGCGCCGAAGGAATTGAATGTCGCTGTCGGCCGCCGCGCGGTGCGGGCCGACGCCGGCGACGAAGGCACCGCCGCCGAAGATCCCGACGAACTGGTCCGGGTGCGCCAGAAAAAGGCGGCCGAGATTGACGCCCGCGCGGCGGCGGCCGCGAACGCCGGGTCCAAAGATTCGGAATCCGCGGCAGCGGCAACGGCTGCGGACACGGCGGCGAAAGAGGCGCGGCCCGAGACAGCGAAGCCTGCCCCGCGTCCGACCAGCGCCGATGACGTGCCAATCGATCTGGAGCCTGTGCCGGCCTCGGGGCCGGAACCGGAACCGGCCCCGCAAAAACGGCGGGCAAAAGCATGAAGCGCCTTCCGGGCTGAGACCCTTTCCGGATGGCGGAGTCCAGCGACAATCCCCAAGACAGAAAGATGCCGTTGCTCGATCACCTGATCGAGCTGCGGCGACGGCTGTTGTATTCGGTCGTCGCGTTTCTGATCGCTTTTCTGGTCTGCTTCTACTTCGCGAACCCGTTGTTCAACTTTCTGGTTGAACCGCTGCGGGTGATTTTCGAAGGCCAGGAGGGCCGCCGCCTGATCTTCACGGCGTTGCATGAAAAGTTCTTCACGAACGTAAAGGTCGCGTTTTTCGCCGCCGGAATGGCCGCGTTTCCGATGATTGCGTCGCAGGTTTACATGTTCGTCGCGCCGGGCCTGTACAAGCGCGAACGACGCGTCTTCATTCCCTATCTGATTGTTACGCCGATCCTGTTCCTGATCGGCGCGTCGATGGTCTATTACATCGTGATGCCGGTGGCGTGGCAGTTCTTTGCCGGGTTCCAGACCCTGGGCACGGTGGACATCGGCAATGAATTGCCTGTTGAACTGCTGCCGCGGGTCAGCGAATACCTGAGCCTGTCGATGCGACTGATTTTCGCCTTCGGCATTGCGTTTCAGTTGCCGGTCGTGATCACGCTGCTTGTGCGGGCGGGAATGACGACATCCGACGGCCTGAAGAAAAAGCGGCGCTATTCTATCGTGCTGGCGTTCATCGCCGCCGCGATCCTGACCCCGCCGGACCCATTGAGCCAGATCGGCCTCGCGATTCCGATCATTCTCTTGTACGAAATCTCGATCTGGTCCGCGCGGTTGGTCGAACGCGGCCGGCAAAAGGCCGCGGAGAACGCGACCGCCTGACCCCCTTGGCGCGCCGCCGGATTCGGGGTAGGCCGTAGCGCGTCCGCCGCCGCCGGGAGTTTCCGATGCTCGACCTTCGCTGGATTCGCGAGAACCCGGACGAACTGGACCGCGCCCTTGCCCGCCGAGGCGCGGCTGCCCAGGCCGCCGAGATCGTCACCCTGGACCGCGACCACCGGGCAATCCGGACGCGCCTGCAGGAGGCGCAGACCGAGCGCAATCGCGTGTCGAAGGAGATCGGCGCTGCCAAGCGCCGCGGCGAGGCCGCGGCGGCGCAGATGGCGCAGGTGGCGTCGCTCAAGACCGAGATGCAGGAACTGGAAGAGCGCGCGCGGGCGCGGGCCGCCGAACTGGACGCGTTTCTCCTTGGGCTGCCGAATGTGCCGGATGCCGCGGCACCCGACGGCGCGGACGAATCCAGCAACCGGGTGGTGCGGACGGTCGGCGCGGCGCGAACATTCGCGTTCCCGCCGCGCGATCACGTCGCCCTGGGCGAGGGCCTGGGTCTGATCGATTTCGAGGCCGCGGCGCGCATGTCCGGGGCGCGGTTCGTCGTGCTGCGCGGCGCGCTGGCGCGGCTGGAACGGGCGTTGGCGGCGTTCATGCTGGACTTGCAGACGACCGAACACGGCTATACCGAAATGAGCGTGCCGCTGCTGGTGCGCGACGACGCGCTGACCGGCACCGGGCAGTTGCCGAAATTCGCCGGCGATCTGTTCCGCACGACAGCGGAGCATTGGCTGATCCCGACCGGCGAGGTGCCTCTGACCAATCTGGTGCGCGAGCAGATTCTGGCCGAGGACAATCTGCCGTTGCGGGTGACGGCGCATACCCCGTGCTTCCGCTCGGAAGCGGGTGCGGCCGGCAAGGATACGCGCGGCATGATCCGCCAGCACCAGTTCACCAAGGTCGAGCTGGTATCGGTGGTGGCGCCGGAGGAATCCGCGGCCGAACTGGAACGTATGACCAGCTGCGCCGAGGAGGTGTTGCGGCGTCTGGAACTGCCGTACCGGGTGGTGGAACTGTGCGCCGGTGACATGGGATTCGGCGCCCGGCGCACCTACGACCTGGAGGTCTGGCTGCCGGCCCAGGACAGATATCGCGAGATTTCGTCGTGTTCCGACTGTGGCGATTTTCAGGCCCGCCGCATGAACGCGCGCTATCGTCCGGTTGGCGACGAAACCGGCACCCGATTTGTGCATACGCTGAACGGGTCCGGTCTCGCGGTCGGCCGCACGCTGGTCGCGGTGCTGGAGAATTATCAGAACGACGACGGCACGGTGACGGTGCCCGAGGCGTTGCGGCCGTGGATGGGCGGCGCGACGGTGATCGGCAACAATGGCTGAGAGCCTGCGCATCCTCGTCTCCAACGACGACGGCATCGCTTCGCCGGGCCTTGCGGCAATGGAGCGGATCGCCCACGGGTTGACCGACGATGTCTGGGTCGTGGCGCCGGAGACCGAGCAATCCGGGGCCGCCCATTCGTTGACGCTGTCGGAGCCGCTGCGTCTGCGTGAGGCCGGGGAGCGGCGCTATGGGGTGCGCGGCACGCCGACCGATTGCGTAATGCTGGCGGTGCATCATTTGATGGCAGGGCAAAAGCAGCCCGATCTGCTGTTGTCGGGAATCAATATCGGCGCCAACCTCGGCGAGGACGTGACCTATTCCGGCACCGTCGCGGCGGCGATCGAGGGAACGCTGTTGGGGATACCTTCGATTGCGATGAGCCAGGTCGCGCCGTTCGCGAAGGTTCGCGAAAACCCGGTGCGCTGGGCAACCGCCGAGCGGCACGGCCCTTTCGTGCTGGAAAAATTGCTGGCGATGCGGGACTGGCCCGCGGGGGTGCTGATGAACGTCAACTTTCCCGACGTGGCGCCGGGTGATGTCGCGGGCATGGTTGCGACGACCCAGGGGCAGCGGGATACCGGCACCCTGGTGATTGACGAACGCACCGACACTCGCGGCGTGCCGTACTACTGGATCGGGTTCCGGTTGAACCCCGGCGCGCCGGAAACGGACACGGACTTCGACGCCGTCGCCCGTGGCGGCATCTCGATCACGCCGCTCAGGATCAACATGTCGGATTCGGCGGTGCGGGAGCAGTTGCACGCGGCGCTCCGTTGACGGCGACCGGCGCCATCCGGCTTGTCATGGCGTTGCGGGGACGCGGCATTTCCGACACCGCGCTGCTGTCGGCAGTGGAGCGCACGTCGCGGGAAGCCTTTGTGCCCGACGACCTGGCCCACCGCGCCTGGGACGACGCGGCGCTGGACACGGGCGACGGGCCGCGTCTGCAACGCCCGTTCGTCGTCGTGTCGATGATCGGCGCGCTGGCGCCGGGCAGCCGCCATCGCGTGCTGGTCTCTCCGACCGGGTCCGGCTACGGCGCGGCACTGCTGTCGCATCTGTGCCGCTGGGTGTATGCGACCGACGCCGACCGGGGCGTGCGCCGCGCGGCGGAAGAAAGGCTTCGCAGGTTGGGAATCGACAATGTGATCCTGCGGGCCGGTGCGGCGCGGCAAGGGTGGCCGCAACAGGCGCCGTTCGACCGCATCCTGATCGAAAGTCCTATGGACGACATGCCGCAGGAACTTCTGGACCAGTTGCGACCGGCGGGCGTGCTGGTCGCCGCCCTGGGTCGCGAGGTCCGGACCGTGACCCGGTTCACCCGTGGCGAGGACGGGTTTCGACGCGAGGACCTGCTGCGCGTTCCGATGGAAACAGCGCGGGGAGCGAACGATTGATTTGCCCGATCCGGCGGTCCTACACTCGGCGCCGATGATGCTGCGGCGATGGATGATCGTGGCGCTCGGCGTCGCCGGGCTTGTCGCCTGCGGCGGCGGCATGGCGCCGGTGATCGACAAGGGCGCGTTCGTCGCGCCGGCGCAGCAGACGGTCGTCACCGTCGTCGAAGGCGACACCCTGCACGATATTTCGCGCCGCTACGGCGTCACGCTGCCGGACCTGGTGGCCGAAAACCAGTTGCGGCCGCCCTACGTGATCGTACCGGGGCAACGGCTGCGGCTGCCGCCGCCATCGGCCTATACGGTGCAGCGGGGGGACACGCTGTACGGAATCTCACGCCGCAACGGCGTCGATATGGCCAGCCTCGCGCGGGTCAACGGCCTGGCGCCGCCCTATGTGATCCTCGCCGGCACGCAACTACTGCTGCCCGCCGCCGCGAGCGTCGGCGTGGAACCGCCCGCGGCGCAAGCCGCTCGA
>JAQBXG010000030.1 GCA_027625125.1 Pseudomonadota bacterium | reverse complement strand
GCCGCCGCGGCCGCGGCCGGGGCCGCGCTGATGGCCGCATCGGCGTTTGCCGTCTCCCGCGCGCCGCGTTGGGTCGTGGCCGGGTTTCTGTATTCGACCGTGCCGGCGATGGCCGTGGTGTGGCTGAGGTTCGACGCGGCGCTGGGCGCAACGGCGGTCCTTTGGGGCTTTGCAGTGATCTGGGCGACCGATACCGGCGCTTTTTTTGCCGGTCGGGCGATCGGCGGGCCGAAACTCGCGCCGCGAATCAGCCCCGGCAAGACCTGGGCCGGCGCGGTCGGTGGCGCCGCCGCGGCGACCACTGCGGCGATCCTGGTCGCTTGGTGGGCCGGTGTCGGCCCGGTCTGGGCGCTGGCCGCCGCCGGCGTGGCGATGTCGGTGGTCGGGCAGGGCGGCGACCTGTTGATCTCGCGGATCAAACGGCGCTTTCGGGTCAAGGATTCGGGCGCGCTGATCCCCGGCCATGGCGGCGTGCTGGACCGCCTGGACAGCACCTTGAGCGCGGTGCCGCTGCTGGCGCTGGCGCTGGCGCTGGCGCAACGGTCGGGCATCCCGTGGCCATAGCGGCGCGCGCCGAGCGCAAGCCGGGTGCGGCCCCCAAGCGCGTATCGATTCTTGGCTCGACCGGTTCAATCGGGGTGGCCACGGTCGAGCTGATCGAACGAGGCGATTTCGAGGTCGTGGCGATGACCGCGAACACGAACGTCGCCCTGTTGGCCGCGCAGGCGCGGCGGCTGCGCCCGCAAATGGTTGTCGTCGGAGACGAATCCCGATTTGGCGCATTGAAGGCGCTGCTGTCCGACACCGGCATCGAGCTGGCCGCCGGACCGGAGGCGTTGGTGGAGGCGGGGGCGCGGCGGGCGGACTGGGTGATGGCGGCCATTGTCGGCGCCGCGGGGCTGCCGGCAACGCTGGCGGCGGTGACGCAGGGCGCGGTGGTCGCGCTAGCCAACAAGGAGGTGCTGGTCTGCGCCGGGGACCTGGTGCTGGCGGCGGTGGCGAACAGCGGCGCGACGCTGCTGCCGGTCGATTCCGAACACAATGCGATTTTCCAGGTGTTCGACTTCGACAACCGGGAGGCGATCGAACGCATCGTGCTGACGGCATCCGGGGGGCCGTTTCGGGAATTGCCGCTGGACGAAATGTCTACCGTCACGCCGGCACAGGCGATCGCCCACCCGATCTGGAATATGGGGCCGAAAATCTCGGTCGATTCTGCGACGATGATGAACAAGGGCCTGGAGTTGATCGAGGCCCACTACCTGTTCGGCCTTGGGGAAGAGCGGATCGAGGTACTGGTGCATCCGGAATCAGTTATCCACAGCATGGTCGGGTATGCCGACGGATCGATGCTGGCCCAGCTGGCGTCGCCGGACATGCGGACGCCGATTGCACACACGCTGGCGTGGCCGCGGCGGATGAAAGCGCCGGTGCCGCGCCTCGACCTCGGCGCGGTTGGCCGCCTGACCTTCGAGGCTCCCGACGATGCGCGGTTTCCAGCGCTTTCGCTGGCCCGCCAAGCCTTGCGATCCAGTGGTGCCGCACCTACTATCCTGAATGCCGCCAACGAGGTCGCGGTGGACGCGTTTCTGGCCGGACGGATCGGGTTCATGGACATTTCCCGAACCGTTGCCGGAGTTCTGGCCGAAGCCTCATTTCCGCGTCCCGCCACCCTTGATGACGTACTTGGATTGGATTCACTCGCGCGGCGGACGGCGCGGGATTTGTTGCGCCGCGGGTAACGCATCCGCTCCGCTCAGGACCTGTCGATGAGTTTTCTGATTTCCGCTGCCGCGTTCATCGTCGTGCTGACGATCCTGGTGTTCGTGCACGAACTGGGGCACTACGCGGTGGCGCGGTGGCGCGGGATTCGCGTCGAGACGTTTTCGGTCGGGTTCGGGCCAGAGATCACCGGCTGGACCGACCGCGCCGGTACCCGATGGAAAGTCAGCTGGGTTCCGTTCGGCGGCTATGTGAAATTTTTCGGCGATGTCGGCGTGGCGTCGGGCCAGGCCGAGGAGCGCGAATTCACCGCTGCCGAGCGCGCGGTGTCGTTTCACCACAAGCCGGTTTGGAGCCGCGCGGCGGTGGTGGTGGCCGGGCCGCTGGCCAACTTTGTGTTTGCCGTCGTTGCGTTGGCGGCCTTGTACGCGACCGTCGGACAGGAATTTTCGCCGCCGGTGCTGTCGGCGGTGGAGCCGGGCACGGCGGCGGCGGCGGCGGGGTTCGAGGCTGAGGACCGGCTGCTGGAGATCGACGGCTATCGGGTCGACCGCTTCGAGGATCTGATGCTGCTGGTGTTCGCGAATCCCGGCCGCGAATTGGAGGTGCTGGTCGACCGCGGCGGGCTGGAGATGGTGTTGTTCGTGACGCCGGGAATTCGCACGGTGACGGACCGAAGCGGCAACGAGCGCGAGATCGGCTATCTGGGCGTGCGCGGCGGAACGCGAGAGGTGGTGCGCCACAGCCCGCCGGCGGCGTTCTGGTACGCAACGAAGCAGACCGGATTCATCACCGAGCAGACGCTGATCGCCGTCGGCCGCATGATCACCGGCAGCGCGCCGACCGACGACGTGCGCGGGCCGATCGGCATCGCCCAGCTTTCGGGAGAAGTGGCGCGGTTCGGGCTATCTTCGATGGTCGAGTTCATGGCGTTGTTGTCGATCAGCCTGGGACTGATCAATCTGTTTCCGGTGCCGATGCTGGATGGCGGGCATTTGCTGTATTACGGCATCGAAGTCTTGCGCGGGCGGCCGCTGGGGCCACGCGCCCAGGAAATCGGCTTTCGCTTCGGCCTGGCGCTGGTGCTGTCGCTGATGGTGTTCGCGACCTGGAATGATGTCGTGCAATTACACCTGGTAGAGCGTCTTCGCGGCTTGTTCTAGGGGCATCGGGTGCGCAGCGTTCTTCGATTGCTCCAAGCCGCCGTGATTCTGGGCGTCGCCGGCCTTGCTCCGAACCTGGCGCCGGGTCCGGCGTTGGCGCAAGCGCAAGCGCCGGTGGTTGCCGAGATTCGCGTCGAGGGGAATCAACGAATCGAGCCGGCAACGGTGGTGTCGTACCTCGCGATTGCTGTCGGCGATACGATGCAGCCCGACCTAATCGACCGGTCGTTGAAAGCGTTGTTCGCAACCAGCCTGTTTGCGGATGTCACCATGCGCCGCGAGGGCAACGTGCTGGTTGTCCGCGTGCTGGAAAACCCGGTCATCAACCGGATCGCGTTCGAGGGCAACTTCAGCATCAACGACGAGCTGTTGTCGGCGGAAGTGCAGTTGCGGCCGCGGGTGGTGTTTACGCGCAGCCGGGTGCAGTCGGATGTTCAGCGCTTGATTCAAGTCTATCAGCGCTCCGGCCGGTTTGCGGTGACGGTCGAGCCGAAAGTCATCCAGCTGGAGCAGAACCGCGTTGATCTCGTGTTTGAAGTCAACGAGGGGCCACTGACCGGCGTCCGCCGCATCCGCTTCATCGGCAACCAGGCGTATGACGACCGCAAGCTGCGGGAGGCGATCCAGACGCGCGAATCGCGCTGGTGGCGCTGGCTGACGTCCGACGACACCTATGACCCGGACAGGGTGAGTTTCGACCAGGAATTGCTTCGGTCCTATTACACCGAACGGGGGTACGCGGACTTCCGTGTCGTTTCCGCGGTAGCGCAACTGACCCCCGACGGCAGCGACTTTTTTCTTACGTTCACGGTCGACGAGGGCCGGCGCTATCGGTTTGGCGAGTTCGAGATCATCTCCGAGGTGCCCGACCTCGACATATCGTATCTGCGGACGATCCTGCGCGGCGAGACCGGCGCGACATATAACTCGACCGAGATCGAGGATTCGGTCCTGGACCTGACTTTCGAACTGGGGCGGTTCGGATACGCCTTTGTCGACATCATTCCACGGCTGGCGCGGAATCGTGAGGCCGGCACGATCGACGTCACCTACGAGATTGCCGAAGGGCCGCGGGCCTATGTCGATCGCATCAACATTACCGGCAATGTGCGGACCCTGGACCGGGTGATTCGCCGCGAGTTCCGCATCGCCGAAGGAGACGCCTTCAATGCCGCCAAGATTCAGCGGTCGGTGCAGCGGGTGCGTTCGCTTGGGTTTTTCGACCGCGTCGACGTATCCCAGGCGCCTTCGGATTCGGTCCGGTCCGGCGCCGTGGGTGCCGTGGCGCCGGTCGATGACCGGATCGACCTGAATATGGATGTGCGGGAGCGCTCGACCGGCGACATGATTTTTGGCGTCGGGTATTCGACGGTCGATGCGTTCGTGACCGATTTCACGATTTCGGAGCGGAACCTGTTGGGACGGGGGCAGGACCTGTCGGTGTCGTTCACGCTGGCCACGCGGCGGCAGCAGTTCGACCTTTCGTTCACCGAGCCGTATTTCCTCGGGCGGCGGCTGTCTGCCGGTTTCGACCTGTTTACGGTGCGCAACGATTTTCAGGATATTTCGTCGTTTACCGAGAACCGGCGCGGGTTCGGACTCCGCACCGGGTTTCCGCTGACCGAAAACCTGTCGGCGGGTCTGCGCTATTCGTTGCGCCAGGATATCATCGAGGATGTCGGCGCCAACGCTTCGCAGTTTGTGCGGCAACAACAAGGCTCACGGGTGTTGTCGACGATCGGGTATTCGCTGTTGTACGACGTGCGGGACGATAGTTTCTCGCCGACCGAAGGATATGCCCTCAGGTTCGCGCAGGAATTCGCCGGCGTGGGGGGTAGCGTCAAGTATTTGCGCACGACCGCAAGCGCCCAGGTTCATTTCCCGGTGGTGCGCGACGACTGGATCGCCAGTCTGACCGCCGAGGAGGGCATCATTACCGGCCTTGGCGACGATGTCGCGATCACCGACCGCTTCTTTCTGGGGGGCAACGATTTTCGCGGCTTCGCGCGGGCCGGTCTTGGCCCACGCGATACGCTCACGAACGACGCGTTGGGCGGCAAGGTCTATTTCATCACGTCGGCGGAACTGGCGTTTCCGGTCGGCTTGCCGGAAGACTCCGGCGTTCGCGGCAGCGTTTTTACCGATATCGGCACGCTGTCGCGGCCCGGCATCACGTCGCCGACCGTCAAGGCGACCGGAAGCGTGCGGGTGTCATACGGATTTGGGTTATCCTGGACGTCGCCACTCGGGCCGCTGCGGTTCGACTGGGCGTGGCCGCTCCGCAAGGAGTCATGGGACCGGGAGGAAACATTCCGGTTCAGCTTCGGAACCCGCTTCTAGATTCAAACCACGGGGAACATGTGATGCTCTTTCGCAACGTGCTGGTCGTACTTTCGTTGCTTGCCGTTCCCGCACTGGCGCAGGCGCAGGACGGGCGGCTGCCCGCTGCGGTCGTTGCCGTGCTCGATTCCCAGTTCGTGATCGCCAATGCGCAGGCTTCACATGGCATCCGCACCCAGGTCGAGGCGATCCGCGATGTGTATTCGGCGGAAATCGCCGCGCTTGAGGACCAATTGCGCGCGGAGGAACAGGAGTTGCAGCGGCAGCAGGCAATTCTGGCCGCCGAGGTCTTTGCGCAGCGGCGGCGGGAATTCGAGGACCGGGTCGATTATGTGCAGCGGCTGGTGGAGGAACGCAACCGCCAGATCGACAGGGCCTTCAACACCGCGATGAGCGTGGTGCGGGACGCCGTGTTCGTATTGATCGTCGAGATGGCGGAACAGCGAGGGTTCAACATCATCCTTGAAAAGGACGATCTGGTGTTCGCCGCAAGGAATCTCGACATAACCAATGATGTCGTGGCGGCGTTGAACGAACGACTGCCGAACGTCAACGTGCCGACTCCGGAGTAGAGGCTGGATGATTGATGCGCGGTTTTTTGCCGCCGTGGTGCCGCACACCGCCGCCGAACTGGCCGCGGTCGCCGGCGCGGATGTCGCCGGGGACGGCGACCGTGTGTTGACCGGCGTTGCGCCGTTGCACACGGCGGGGCCGGCGGATCTAGCGTTCTTTGATAACCCCGCATATCGCGACGCATTCGCCGCCAGCGATGCCGGCGCGATCTGCGCGCGCCCCGAACATGCGGCGATTGCCCCCGCAGGCGCGGTGCTGCTGATATCCGCGCAACCGGTGAGGGCCTATGCAGTCGCCGCCGGTGCGCTGTTTCCGCCTGCGGCGCAACCTGCGGGCATTTCTGCGGCGGCCCATGTGGACGCTGCCGCCCGCCTGGGGCCGGGATGTGCGGTCGAAGCCGGGGCGGTGATCGAGGCCGGGGCGGAACTGGGCGCTGACTGCGTCATCGGCGCGAATACGGTGATCCGCGCCGGGGTGAGTCTGGGCCGGTCGTGCCGGATCGATGCCGGCGCGACGATCAGCCACGCCGTCATCGGCGAGCGCGTTCGGATCGGCCCGGGCTGCCGCATCGGCCAGGCGGGATTCGGGTTTGTGCCGG
The DNA here is from genome assembly GCA_027625125.1 of Pseudomonadota bacterium. Classification (GTDB taxonomy): domain Bacteria; phylum Pseudomonadota; class Alphaproteobacteria; order UBA2966; family CAIVPW01; genus JAQBXG01. The sequence goes on along the minus strand of JAQBXG010000030.1, from coordinate 5,734 downwards.
AGCCGCCGGAGTTTCTGCCGGTGCCGCAGCTGGGACGGGTTAGCATCGGCGACGGCGCGGTTTTGGGGGCGAACTGCACGATCGATCGCGGCGCGTCGGGCGACACGGAGATCGGCGCCGGTTGCCACATCGACAACCAGGTGCATCTGGCCCACAACGTGCGGCTGGGGCGGGGGTGTATTCTGGCGGGGCAAGTCGGCATCGCCGGCAGTTCGGTTCTGGGCGACTACGTTCGGATGGGTGGCCAGGCTGGTGTGGCCGGCCATCTGAACATCGGCGACGGCGTCAATATCGCCGCCGGCAGCGGCGTCATTCGCGATGTCTCCGACGGCGGTACGGTCGGCGGCTATCCGGCCCAGCCCATCCGCGACTGGCATCGACAAACGGCGTCGGTTCGAAGGCTGGCGAGAGGCGGCAAAGATGGAAATGGAGAGGCGGGATGACGGAGAATGCAGCTGACGCGAGTGACGACGTCGGGATTCGCGAGATCATGCGAATTCTGCCGCACCGCTATCCGATGCTGATGATCGACCGGGTAGTGGAGATCTCGCCGGACGAAAGGGCCGTCGGCATAAAGAACGTGACGGCGAACGAGCCGCATTTTCCGGGCCACTTTCCCGAGCGGCCGATCATGCCCGGCGTGATGCTGGTGGAGGCGATGGCGCAAACCGCCGCAATCCTGGTTGCCCGCAGCGAGCGGATGGAGGCGGACGGCAAGCTGGTCTATTTCATGTCGATCGACAACGCCCGTTTCCGCGTGCCGGTGGTGCCCGGCGATTCATTGCGCATTCCGGTCCGCAAGGTCCGACGCCGCGGCAACGTCTGGAAGTTTGACGGCACGTGTGAAGTAGCGGGCGCCGTCGTCGCCGAATCGACGTTTACCGCGATGGTCGCGGACGAGACGCCGTGACCGCGCGAGTTCATCCCACTGCGATCATCGAGGACGGGGCGAAGATCGGCGACGGCGCCGAAATCGGACCGTTTTGCATGGTCGGCGTCGGGGCCGACATTGGCGACGGTTGCGTGCTCCATTCCCATGTCGTGGTGGCCGGCGACACGCGTATCGGTCCCGGATGCACGGTGTTTCCGTTTGCGGTTCTGGGGCACGTGCCGCAGGACCTGAAATACAGCGGCGAACCGTCGCGGGTCGAGATCGGCGCGGGTTGCCGCATTCGCGAGCATGTGACGATACACCCGGGAACCCGGGGCGGCGGCATGGTGACGCGGATCGGCGACGACTGCCTGCTGATGGTCGGCGCCCACGTCGCCCACGATTGCCAGATCGGCCATCACGTCATTCTGGTGAACAACGCAACCCTGGGCGGTCACGTGATCATCGGCGACCACGCGATCATTGGCGGCCTGTCGGGCGTGCACCAGTTCGTGCGGGTCGGCGCGCACGCGATGGTGGGCGGCATGTCGGCGGTGGAGTCAGACGTGATTCCGTACGGATTGGTCCTGGGGGAACGCGCCCATCTCGCCGGCCTCAATCTGGTCGGATTGAAGCGGCGCGGCTTCGCCCGCGACGAAATCCACGATCTGCAAAAAGCCTATCGATTGCTGTTCGGGCAAGAGGGCACGTTCCAGGAACGACTGGACGATGTCGACGAACTGTTCCGCGATCATCCGGCGGTGCAGGAACTCGTGCGGTTCGTGCGCACCGATTCACCACGTTCGCTGACTCAACCCAGCGCGGATCGTGCCCCCTGAGGCATTCTTCGGGAAGCTTGGCGTCCTGGCCGGCGGCGGTGCGCTGCCGCGGCTTCTGGCCGGCGCCTGGCGGGATCGGGGCGGCGAGGTATTCGTCCTGGCGTTCGACGGGATCACGGACGACGACAGCGTGTCGGGTACGGACCACGCGCGAATCGGATTGGGCAAAGTCGGCGAGGCGATCCGGTTGCTCCGCGATAACGGTTGCGATTCCGTCGTCATGGCCGGGGCAATGCGCCGGCCGTCGTGGTCGGCGCTGACCCCGGACCTGCGTGGGGCGGCGCTGATCCCGCGATTGGCGGCGGCCAAAGGGGATGATGGAATCCTTCGCGTGATCGCCGCGGAGCTGGAATCCGAAGGATTCCGGGTCGTCGGCGCCGACGACATCCTGTCCGATCTGCTTGCGGCGCCGGGGGCGCTGGGGGCGCGGCAACCGAATGCCGCCGACTGGCGGGACATCCATGCCGCCGCCGCTGCGGCGTTCGCAATTGGCACCGCCGATGCCGGCCAGGCGGCGGTGGCCCGCGACGGCGTCGTCATCGGCACGGAGGGCGCGGCCGGCACCGATGCGCTGCTGGAGCAATGCGCCGCGGTCGGCGGCCAAGGCGGCGTGTTGGTCAAACGTCCGAAGCCGGGCCAGGATCGGCGGGCCGACTTGCCCGCGATCGGCGTACGCACGGCGGCGGCGGCGGCGGCGGCCGGCCTGAACGGCATCGCGGTCGAGGCGCAGGCATCTTTGGTGCTGGATCGCGCGGAACTGCGCAGCGTGGCGGACAGCCTGAATATTTTTGTCTACGGCGCCGAACCGCGGGAGTGGGAGCCGCGCCGGTGAATCGACCTGCGCGGGGGGCGCGGGCGATCCACGTCATGGTGGTGGCGGGCGAGCCTTCGGGCGACGCGCTGGGCGCGGCCCTGATCGGCGCGCTCGACGCCATCGTACCGCAGGGCCTGCGCGTATCCGGCGTCGGCGGCGCGGCGATGCAGGCGGCGGGGCTGAAATCGCTGTTTCCGATGGAGGAGTTGAGCCTGATGGGCTTGGCCGAGGTGCTGCCGCGGGTGCTGCAGCTTCGCCGCCGCCTTCGCGAAACGGAACTGCATGCGCTGTCGGTCGGTCCGGACGCCATCGTCACGATTGATTCGCCGGGGTTCAACCTGCGGCTGGCGCGGCGGCTGCGAGGCCAGTCGGCGCCGGTAATTCATTACGTCGCGCCGCAGGTCTGGGCATGGCGGCCGCGGCGGGCAGAGGAGATGGCGGCATTCGTCGACCATGTACTGGCATTGCTTCCGTTCGAACCGCCGCTCTTCGAGGCCGTCGGCCTGCCGTGTACGTTTGTCGGCCACCCGGTGGTCGAACGCGCCGCCGGAGCCGGGGCGGCGTTTCGTGCCCGCCACGGAATTCCGGCCAACGCAAAGGTGGTCGCGGTCCTGCCGGGCAGCCGCCGAAGTGAGACCGACCGCCTGCTGGCGCTGTTCGGCGAGACCGTGCGCCGCTTGGCCTTCGACGTCGAACGTCTGCATGTGGTGACGCCGGTGGTGGCGGGCGTGGCCGACCAGGTAGCCAGGGCGACGGTGTCGTGGGGCGTGCCGGTTGTGGTCGTCCGGGGCGGGGACGAAAAGGCTGATGCGTTCGCTGCCGCGGACGCGGCGCTGGCGGCATCGGGTACCGTCGCATTGGAATTGGCGATGGCGCGGGTGCCGATGGTCACCGCATACAAATTGCATCCGGTGACCTGGCAGGTCATCCCCCGCCTGGCCCGGGCGAGCCACGTCAATCTGGTCAATATCCTGTCCGAGCCGCCGGTCGTGCCGGAGCTGTTGCAAGGCGCCTGCACCCCGGCCAGGTTGCAGTCGGCGGTACTGCGGCTGTTGACCGATCCGGATGCGCGGCGGGCGCAGGCGGACGCGGCGGCGACGGCGATCGCGGCGATCACCCCGCCCGGCGGATCGCCGGCCCAGGCCGCCGCCCGCGCCGTGCTGACGGCGCTGGAGGCGGGCCGGACGATCTAGGCTAGGACTGCGCGTCGGCGCGGTCGTCCGCCTGGTCGGCAAAGCTGCGCGACAGACGGACTTCAAGCCGCGTTCGCGCCGCCGACAGAATCTGCCGCAGCATGTCGGCGTATCGCAATCCGGAGAACCCGGCCATCAGATTGAGTTTGCCGTCCCAGCACCAGCCGGGGTTCGGGTTGACCTCAAGCAGTTTGATTTGCCCGTCGCTGTCCTCGCGAAAATCAAAACGGGCATAGTCGCGGCAGCCCAGCACCGAGAACAGGCGCGTCGAATAGTCGATCATCATCCGGCAGGTGTCTTCGGACGCGCTGGTTTCATTGTAGCGAATCTCGCTCCAGTACGGCGAATCCGGCTGCCATTTCGATTCATACGAAAGAATGTGCGGAAGCCCGGGGGGCAGACCGCCATAGTCCACCTCCAGCACCGGATAGGTATGAAACCCGGATTCCGGATTGCCGAGGACGGCGACCGAGTACTCCGGCCCGCTCAGGAACTCCTGCACCAACGCCGCCCTCCCGGGCAGGGTCCGGCGCAATTCTGAAACGTAGGCGACGGCTTGTTCCGGCGTCCGCACGACCGCGTGCTGGGTGATGCCGATCGAGCTGTCGCCTTGCGCCGGTTTGATCAGCGCGGGAAAGATCGACGGAATCGTTCCCGCCAGGTCGTCGGGGTGCAGATATGTCTCGCGCGGCACCGGCACGTCGACGCCGTCGGCCACCGCACGGACCAGACTCTTGTCGTAACAAATGCCGAGACAGGATGGCCCGGCGCCGGTGTACGGCACCCCGAGCATGTCCAGATAGGACGGAACGCAGAGTTCGAGGAAGGCGTCGTTGTTGAAGCCCTCGTCGCACAGGTTCAGTACGAGTTCCGGCGGGTCCTTGCGAAGGTCGTGGAGCAGGGTCGCGTGGTTGTCCAGGTATCGGAACGAATAGCCTTCGATCTCGGCGAGTGCGTCTTTGAGGCGCTTGACCGTGGCGAAATCATCGGCGCCGAAATGGCCTTCGAGTTTGACAGAGTCGGGCAGACGGGGATCCCCCAGGATCACCGTCACTTCGCGAACGCGCTTGCGCTTCGGCGAGGTGGCCACCTTTTTCGGCGCGGCGCAGGTCAGGTACATCCGCTGCGCCAACATCCCCAGGTCCTGATTGCGATCCGAAAGCGGCGACGGGGTGTCGTGGAATCGCAATCCATTGAATCCGGCGCTGTCGAGCAGTCGTTCGACCGTCGCGCGGCTGTAGAGCCGCTCTGCGTAGAATTGGTCGGCGACAACGCCCTTGTCGGCGTCGACGACGACTTCCCGGCTGATCAGGCGGCCTCCGTCCGACGACACCGACCGCTCGCGGCAGACGAACTGGTTCTGGTCGATCCACTCCCACGAGCGGCGCTCGAAATGCTCGCGCAGCCAATCGCCGTCGGCCAGGTCCATCACCAGCGTGCCGCCGGAGCGCAAAGCACGGCTGACCGAGGCAAGGACGCGATGGTCGTCCTCCTCGCGCTCGAAATAGCCGAACGAATTGCCAAGGATCGTGACGCAATCAAACTTGCTGTCGCCGAGGCGGAACTTGCGGGCGTCGCCTTCGCGGAAGGACACGTCCAGGCCTTGTTTCTTGGCCCGGCGCCGGGCGAGGCGGACGAGGTAGCGGGAGCGGTCGAGGCCGGTAACATGACGAAATCCGCGGCGCGCCAACTCGAGGCTGTGGCGGCCCTGGCCGCAGCACAGGTCCAGGATGCGGTCGTCACTGGCCAAGCCGGCGGCTGCGATCAGGACATCGATATCCAGGCGGGTATTGTCGTCGTTTTCGACCACGTCGCCGTCGGTGCGGAGATAGAGGGCCCGAAATAGTCCGTTCCACCACTCGCGCGGCAAATGGCGTTCAAGGTCAGGGACCGGCCCCAGCGTGCGTCCGGCCTCGCTTGCGGCGGTCGCGCCCGTCTGTGCTGCACCGGATTTGGGGGCTTCCATGATTTCGCGACTCCCGGCCGTCATGGACGGCGCAATGTGTGTGAAGGGAAC
>JAQBXG010000029.1 GCA_027625125.1 Pseudomonadota bacterium | reverse complement strand
TTACCCGGCCGCTTCAGTGAGGGAGTTTTGCTCCGGCGCTTACACGGCCTTCCTGCTTGGGGCCTTGTTGTCCGCGCTGGTCTCAGGTGTGCTGGTTTCCCGGGTCTCGCGCCGCGGATTGGGACGACAACGGCGGGAGAATCCGTCGGCCGGACCGGAGGACTCCGCCGACCACGCCCGCACGGCCAAGCACCTAGAGGGCCAATTGTCGGACATCCTCTCCCATGTTCCAGGGTTGGTGTACCAGATCCAAATGGATACCCAAGGCGTCTGCTCGATCCCCTACATGTCTCCGTCGGCGCACGAAATATTCGGCCTGGACCCGCTCGACGTGGCCGCCGATGTCGACTTGTGGCGGCGAACCTTCCATTCGGAGGATCTCGCCGAGTACTCGCACGCGATGAGCATGTCGCTTCGCGCTCTTGGTCCGTGGAATTGGGAAGGACGCCTGCGGCAACGCGACGGGACATACTCGTGGTTCCGCAGCGGCGCGGTTCCGCGACCGCGCGAGGACGGATCGACATTGTGGAACGGCATCGTGGTGAACGTCGCCGAAGGCAGAAGCGCCAACGCGGCATTGGCCCGCAGCCGCGATCAATTGCGCCTGATCACAGACAATCTTCCGGTCCTGATTGCGTACGTCGATTCCGGTCAACGCATCCGCTTCGTCAACAAGACCTTCGCGAACTGGTTTGCGCTGGACTACCCGGATATTCTGGGCCGGTCGGCGGCGGAGATTTTCGGGCCGGATTTTTTGACGCTGCGGCCGCGGTTCGAAGACGCACTTGGCGGTGAACAAGTTACGTTCGAGGCGTCGCTGAAGCGTACAGACGGCGTGACCCGCACGTTCCAGATCCGGCATATCCCGCGCGAGGATGCGTTCGGCAAGATCATCGGCTTTCATCTGCTGTCCCAGGACATAACCGATTTGCAGAAATCGGAGGAAAAGCTGCGCCAGGCGCAGAAGATGGAGGCAATCGGGCAGTTGACCGGCGGCGTCGCCCACGACTTCAACAACCTTCTCGCGGTGGTCCAGGGCTGTGCCGAGCTGCTCGACGCCACGTCAGGCAAAACATCGATGGCCCGTGAAACCATATTGCGGGCAACCGAGCGCGGATCAGAGTTGACGCAACGTCTGCTCGCATTCTCGCGCCAGCAGCCGTTACAGCCTCAGGCTGTGAATGCCCAAACGTTGCTGACCAGCATGGGGGCGCTTTTGGCGCGTGTTCTTGGCGAAACGGTGGATATCCAGGTCGAAACCGGGGCCGATCTTTGGCCGGCCCAGGCCGACCCCGGCCAATTGGAAAATGCAATCCTCAATCTCGCGATCAATGCCCGCGATGCAATGGACGGGGCGGGACGTATTCACATTGAGTGCAGGAATGCCGTGCTTGGGCCTGAGTTTGTCGCCAAGAACCCGGAAACATCCGAAGGCGAATACGTCGTGGTCTCGGTCACCGACACGGGGCAGGGCATGCCGCCAGACGTTGTCGCCCGAATCTTCGAGCCGTTCTTCACGACCAAGGAAGTCGGCAAGGGTACGGGGCTCGGCTTGTCGATGGTCTACGGCTTCGCCACCCAATCCGACGGTCACGTCGCGGTTGAAAGCGAGGTCGGCGTCGGCACCACCGTCCGTCTGTTCCTGCCGCGGGCATCGGAGCCGGTTCGGCGCGATGTCGTGATGCCGTCGCAATTTCCGACCGGGCACGGCGAATCGATTCTGGTCATCGAGGATGCCGAAGACTTTCGACAGTTGTGTGTGACGATGCTGCGCAATCTGGGCTACGTCGTCCATGACGTCGGCGCCGCGGCCCCGGCGCGGGAGTATTTGAACTCTGGCGCCGACATCGATCTGGTCCTGTCCGATGTTGTGCTGCCGGGCGGAGAAAGCGGACCGGAATTCGCCGCCGATGCGCTGCACGCAAAACCGGACCTCAAGGTCGTGTTCATGTCGGGTTACACCGCCGATGCGGCGAACCGCGTCGGCTTTCTGAATTCGGTGCTGCTGCACAAACCGTTTGAGATGCGCAAGCTGGCGACGGCGGTGCGCGAGGCGCTGGATTGAGGCGCTACGCCGTCAACCGCACGAATACAACTGCGACGGCGGCGATCTGGCCCAGATTGATCACCACGCTGGCCGAGTGCAGGAAACGGAACCGCTTCTCGGCCGCGAAGTCGCCGCGGTCGCGTTCCTCGCGGGCGCGGGCGATCCGCGGCCTGAGGATCATCAGCACGGCGACGAACACGCCGCCGACGATCGCCAATGCCAGCGCGTCCGCCGTGCCGGCGACCAGCAACGACGCCAGGATCGAGAGCGCCGCCATCACACGGGTGTAGACCGGAAATATCGCGCGGATAACGGCCGATCCGGCGGCCGGTTCCATCCGTGAAAACGCCACTGGGGTCAGCACGAAGCTGAAGAACACCATGCCGCCCAGCAGCAGCGCGGTCAGTATTTGACCCGCGCCGCCGGACAGGAACCATTCGGTCACGCCCGCGTCCTACCCGCCGGGTACAAAGAAATACAGAAACAGATACCCGGCCAATAGCGCGCCGACCCACAACGCCGCGGCGCCGGTCGGCGTCGGCCGGGTCAACAGACCGCGCCGCCCCAACAACTTGCCGCCCAACGCCGCCGCCTCGTCGCGCGCCGTCTCGCGGATGCCGGCGGCGGCAAAGCCGATTGCGCCCAACGTCCATCGGGCGGCCCGGGTGCCCAACCAGCGGTACAGCCAATCGGCGTCCAGATTCACCGACCGCAACTCCGGCGGATAGATGCCCGACAGCTTCAGCCACGCGAATGCGAGGGCGGAGAACGTCAGCAACTGTAACTGGATCAGCACGTGCGGATAGGTATACGGCGCATACGCCACCTCCCACGGCAACAGGCCGTAAAGCAGCGCCGGCCACGTACCGGCGAGGATGCACAGGCCCGCCGCGAGCGCCATCGCAACCAGCATGTTCCACGGCGCTTCCTTGACGGTAAGGCCGGAATGGTGGGCAAAGAACGCGAAGTACGGAATCTTGATTCCGGCGTGGTGGAACCCCCCGGCCGACGCGAACAACAGCGCCAGCCACAAGACATCGTGGCCTTCCTCAATCATCGCCGCCATGATCATCGACTTCGACACAAAACCGCTGAACAGCGGAAACGCCGATATGGATGCGGCGCCAACGACACAGAAGATCGTTGTCAATGGCATCGACTTGTACAATCCGCCCAGGTCGCTGCCGTTGACGTGGCGCACTCGCAACAGCACCGCGCCCATCGTCATGAACAACAGCCCCTTGAACATGACCTCGTTAAAGGCGTGGGCGACGGTTCCGTTCAACGCCAGTTCAGTGCCGATGCCGACGCCGACCACCATGAATCCAATCTGGTTGATCATGCTGTACCCCAGCACCCGGCGCAGGTCGTTTTCGATCACCGCATAGAAAATCGGAAACACCGCCATCACCGTCCCGACGATGACCAGAATGTCGGCGCCGGGGAAGCCGCGCGCCAGTGCATAGACCGCGACCTTGGTCGTGAACATGCTGAGAAACACCGTGCCGCTGGGCGTCGATTGCGGATAGGCGTCGGTGATCCAGTTGTGGACCAGCGGAAAGCCGCACTTGATTCCGAACGCGGCCAGAATCAGCCATCCCTCGACCCGCCCCAGGCCGACATATTCAAACGCAATGCGCCCGGTTGCCTGGAAATGCAGCAGCGCCCCGGCCAGCAACAACAGGCCGGAGATCAGGTGGATCGTCAGATATCGCAGGCCGGCGCCGTTCGACTCCGGCGTCCGCCGCCCCCACACCAGAAACGCCGACGCGACCGCCATCCCCTCCCAATAAAAGAACAGCGAAATCAAATCGCCGGCGAACACGGCGCCCAACGCGCTGCCGGCATAGACCAGGGCGGCGATGTGCTGGGTGTCGTCGCGCACCCGCAGGGCATAGAGGACGCCGAGAAACGCACCCAGGTGAAACAGCAATCCGAACAACAGGCTCAGGCGGTCGACCCGCAACTGCACCAGTTGGAAGTCCAGCACGTCGATCACCCACGACGGCCCCATCGACAGCGTCGTCAGATTCCACAGGCCGATCACCGGCACCAGCAGCAAGACGGCACGCTTGGCCAACTGCTGGTGATCGCCGCGCAACATTGCGATGATCGCGGCAGCGGCAAAGAAGATGAACGCGGGCGGCAGGCCCAGCGGCGTGCCCCAATCCAACAGCAGCGGAAACTCTTCGGGGCGCATCAGTCGCGGTCCCCGTAATAGTCCTCGCCGCGCATCACCAGACGCCGCAATTCGCGGCCCAGCAACACCAGCACGACACAGGCGACAAAGCCGTACACGGCATACGAGGCCAAAAATTCAAGCTCGTGGATACGTTCGGCGCCGTGGCCGTCGCCGATGAACGGCCGCACCAGCTCCGTCACCACGGTCCCCAGCGCCACCAAATGCAGCGCGACCAGGGCGATGCGCGCGCCGGCGCGCGTGACCCAGAACGGTGGCTTGCCGTCACCGGATTCGTGACCGCCGCCGTGCGTGGCGTCTGAACCCGTCATCCGATTCCCTCGATTCCCTGCAACCAGCGGGACATTTGCGGCGCGGCAAAGAACAGCGCGGCGCTGACTGCGGCGGTAAACACGAGCGCCGCCAGTGAGAACCGCGGCGCTTCGGCTGCGCCGCGAGCGCGCACCGCCAGCGGCGCCGCCGGGTCGGGACCATAGAACGCGCGGATCGCCGGCGGCAGCAAGTATCCCATCGCCAGCAGCGACCCCAACAAAATCACCCCGAACATCAGCGGCTCCCCGGCCTCCAGCGCGCCCTGGGCCAGGTACCATTTGCTCCAGAATCCGCCGGTCAGCGGCAGTCCGATGACGCAAAAACTCGCGACCAGCCATGCGCCCATCGTGATCGGCATGGCCCGACCAACTCCGCGCAATTCGCCGACGGTTGTCTTGTGCAACGAAACAAGAATGGCGCCGGCGCAGAAGAACAGCGTGATCTTGGCGAACGCGTGGATCGCGATATGCATGCCGCCCGCCAGAATACTGAACCGGTTCGCCAGCATCGCGGCCAGAACGATATATGCAAGCTGGCTGATGGTGGAATACGCCAGCCGCCGTTTCAGGTTGTCCTCGCGAATCGCGATCACCGCCGCGATCAACAGCGTCGCCGCAGCCACGTACTGCAACAGCTGTCCGGCATCGACCATCGCCAGCGTGCCGATCCCGAACGTATACACCGAGATCTTCAGGATCGTGAACACACCAAGCTTGACCACCGCCACCGCATGCAACAGCGCCGAAACCGGCGTTGGCGCCACCATCGCCGCAGGCAGCCAGCGGTGAAACGGCATGATCGCCGCCTTGCCGGCGCCGAACACGAACAGCGCAAACAGTACGGCGATCAATCCTGGCGTCACGCCGTCGATCAGCGCATTGCCGTCGCGGAACAGGCCGCCGTCCACGAATGCAAGCGAGCCGGTCAACGACCAGGTCCAGGCCATCGCCAACAAAAAGAACGTCAGCGATGTTCCCAACAGGATCGTCAGATAGGTGCGGCCACCGGCGCGGTCCTTGTCACCGCCGCCGTGGGTGACCAGTGGATAAGTCGCCAGCGTCAGCGATTCATAAAACACGTACAGCGTCAGCAAATTGGCCGCCAGCGCGGCGCCCACCGTCGTGGCGATGGCAAGCGCAAAGAACAGATAGAACCGCGTTTGGTTCTCTTCATGGTGGGCGCGCATGTATCCGATCGCATAGACGACCGTCACGAACCACAGCGACGATGCGATCAGCCCGAACCCGACCCCCAGTGGCTCGGCGTGAAGGCGCAGCGAAAACCCCGGCAACAATTCCAACAGCAAAAAGGCCGGGCGGCCGCCGTCCAGCACTGTCGGCACCAGCGATGCGACCAGGCCGAAGGTGACGGCGGCGGCGATCAGCGATGCTGCCTCGCGCAGGTTGGGACGGCGCCCCAGCAGTCCGACCGCGGCGGCGCCGGCCACAGGCGCAATTACAGCCAGCAACAGTGTCCACGAACCGCTCACGGCGCGATCCCCAGCACGACCGCCGCCGCCCGCGCAGCCAGCCCGGCGTTCAGCGAAGTATCGATGCCGAAGTACACTGAAGCGGCGGCCAATACCCACAACGGCACCAGCATCGACAGCGGCGCTTCGGCTGCATCGGCGTTGGCCGGGTGGGGCTCATGGAAATACGCCTGCTCGACCACTCGCCACATGTACAGCACGGACAACGCCCCGGCGACGAGCAACGCGGCCGCCACCCACCACCATCCGCGTTCCATCGCCGCCAGCACCAAATACCATTTGCCGATAAAACCGGCCGTCAACGGTACGCCGATCAGGCTGAACGCGGCGATCACAAACGCGGCCATCGTCCACGGCATGCGCCGTCCAATGCCCTGCAACGAGGCAAGCTCCGATGACCCGACCCGCAGCACGATGCAGCCGACGGCCAGAAACACCGCGCCCTTGGCCATCGCGTGGTTGAACAGATGGACGATGCCGCCGCCCAACCCAAGCATGCCGCCAAGCCCGATGCCCAGCAGCATATAGCCGACATGGGCGACGCTCGAATACGCCAGCAGGCGCTTCACATCGGTCTGCAACAGGGCCGCCGCCGAACCCGACAACACGCCGAGCAATGCCAGCGTGACGATCACTTCCGAGAGCGGCAACTCCTCGTAAATGAAGTCGGGCCCGAACAGAAACACCATGCGCAGCAGCAAATAGATTGCGACCTTTGTTGCTGTGGCGGCCAGCAGGGCAGTCACGGCGGACGGCGCGTAGGCATAGGCGCCGGGCAGCCACGAATGCAGCGGAAACAGCGCCGCTTTCAGACTGATGCCAACGGTGAGGAACGCGAACGCAGCAAGGATCGTGCGGCTGTCCAATTGGCCCTGCACGCGCACGGCGATGTCGGCCATGTTCAGCGTGCCGGTCGCCGCGTACAACAGACCGATGCCGATCAGGATGAACGTCGCGCCCAGGGTGCCCAAAATCAGATAGCGGAACGCGGCGGTCAGCGCGCGGCGGTCGCGGCCAAGGCTGACCAGGGCATAGGAGGCGAGGGACGAGATTTCGAGAAACACAAACACATTGAACAGATCGCCGGTGATCGCGATGCCGAACAGTCCGGCCAGCAACAGGTTCAGCACTGCATAGAACAGCCACAGCCGCTCCGGCGCGATTTCGTCCGCGGCGCTCCGCAATGAATAGGGAACGACGACGGCGCTGATTGCGGCGATGATCAGCAGCACGAACCCGTTCAGAATGTCGATGCGGTACTCGATGCCGACCGGGGCCGCCCAACCGCCGAACGCATAGGTCACCGCGCCGTCGTCGATCACCTGCAACAGCAACGCCACGGCGCAAGCCAGCGACGCCCAACTCACCGCCACCGACAACAGCCATGCCGGGCGTCCCCGGTGCAACACCATGCACAAAGGCGCCGCCACCAACGACATCACCACTTGCAATACCGGCAAGTGCGAAGCAATCACGATTCGTGCTCCGCCCGGTGCAGGTCGTCGTCCTCGACGGAACCGAAAGCCTCGAAAATGCGAACGACCAGCGCCAGCGCGACGGCGGTCGTCGAAACGCCGACGACGATCGCGGTCAGAATCAGAACATGGGGCAGGGGGTTGGCATAGATGGCGGCGCCATGGTCACCGGCATGGGAGACGATCGGCGCGGTGCCGTGATCGACCTTGCCCAGGCTGATAAAGAACAGGAACACCGACGCCTGAAAAATGTTCAGACCGATGATTTTCTTGACGAGGTTGCCGCGCGAAACGACGATGAACAGTCCCGTCATCATCAACGCGACGAATATCCAATAGTTGTACAGGCCGAGGGCCTCGCTCATTCCACCCTCCGCTCGGCGAACGCGAGGTAGATCGTGATCATCGTCGCCGCGACCGCGATACCGACGCCGAGTTCGACCAGGAAAATGCCGACAAGCTGGCCCGAAACAAAATCACCGGCAAACACGCCGTAGTCCAGAAAGTTCGCGCCGTACCACAGCGAGGCGAGGCCGGTACCGGCGTACAACAGGACGCCGGCCGCCATCAGCATATACAGCATCGGCGCGGACACGACCCGGCGCGCGTTGCTGGCGCCATAGACCATCGCATACAGAATGAATGCCGCCGCGAACAGCACCCCGGCCTGGAACCCGCCGCCGGGTCCGCTTTCACCGTGGAATTGCACATACAGCGCAAACAACAGGATAAACGGGATCAACAGCTTGGCGATCACCCGCAGGATCGGGTGATGGGTCATGCTGATCTCCCCCTCGCCGCCGGCGTGGGAGCCGGAACCCGCCCCGCGCAGGCCCAACATCGCCAGCACCCCAAGTCCGGCGGTCAGAATGACGAACAGCTCGCCCAGGGTGTCATAGCCGCGATAGCTCGCCAGCACCGCAGTGACAAAGTTCGGCACCCCGGTCTCAATGGCGCCGAACTCCAGGTAGTACGGCGCCACATGGGTATAGGCGGGCGCCTGCGGGTCGCCGAGCAGCGGCAGGTCCAGCGTGCCGTAGACCAGCATCGCCGCGGCCGCGAACGTGACCGCCAGCGGCAACCACGGCCGCCGCCTTGTCACCCGTTCGTCGGCGCCGACCAGCCCCAGCGTTCCCAGCAACAACATCGCGGTGATGCCCGCGCCGACCGCCGCCTCGGCGAACGCGACATCCACAGCGTCCAGCAACACGAACACCAGCGCCATCAACAGGCTGAAGAACCCCGCAAGCATCGTCGCCGCGATCAGGCTGTGTTGCAGAACAATCGTCACAGCGATCACCAGCAGGAAGGCGAGCAACGTGAAGTCGATCAGGAGTCCGACTTTGGGCCTCCTGTCGCCGCGTCATCGGCCGGCTTGTCGGGGAATGCCGGCGATTCGACCGGTGGCGTCTCCGGTTTGGACCCTGTCTGCGACGGCGGGCGGCGGGTCCACGGGTGCAGCCCGTCATGGTAGGCGGTGTTCGCAAGCGCGTGGGCGGCGACCGGGCTGGTGAAAAACAAAAAGAACATGATCAACGCGAGCTTGCCCGCCGCCAGCGTTAACCCGGCCTGCAACATCAAGCCGAGCAAAATGAGGTATGCCGCCAGAGTATCGGTGACGCTGGAGGCGTGGAGCCGCGTGTAGAAATCCGGCAACCGCACCACGCCGATGCCGCCGATCACGCCGAACGCGCCACCGGTCAGCAACAACGCCCAACTCGCCCAGTCGACAATCGCGGCGCTCACGGTCCCTCCCGCCGCCGCCGGGCAGCCTCGTCGCGGCGCTGTGCCATGCTCGGTCCATACCGGAACAACCGCAGCAGTGCGATGACGCCGACAAAATTGATCAGCGCATAGACCAGCGCGATATCCAGAAAGTCCGGGCGGCCCGACAGAAACCCCAGCACCGCCAGCAACAGCGTCGTCTTCGTGCCGACAACGTTGACGGCCAGAATGCGGTCGTACAGCGTCGGCCCCAGAACGGCGCGGGCCAGCGCTAGCGCCATCGTCACAAGAATTGCGATGGCGGCGGCGGCGAACATTGCGGTGCCGCTGGCGGGAAACGTCACGGGCGTCCCTCAAGCGCCGTGACCTTGCGGTCCATCGCCCCGCTCCGGATATCGTCGGCGCCCTGGCGGGTCAGGGCATGGACCACCAGCTCCCCGTTTTCCTCGGCCACCGTCACGGTGCCCGGCGTCAGCGTGATCGAATTGGCGAAAATCACCTGTGCCAATTCGGTCTGCTGTCCGGACCGGAACGGGAACGCTTCGGGCGAGATCGGCAGCGAAGGGCTGAGTATGGTGCGCGAGACGTCCAGATTGGCGCGCACGATCTGCCAGGCCAGCCAGGGCCAGTAGGCCAGAATCCGCAGTCCGAGACGCAACGGGTGCCCCTCGTGATCGACGACATCCATACGAAATGCGACGACGACCGCAAGGATTGCCGACAGACCGCCGATCCCCAGCAACAACGGCGTGTAGTGACCGGACAGCAACAGCCAAATCCCGAAAAGGATGGCCGCAAGACTGATGGCATGAATCACGTGCCGCCCGTACTCCCGGTGTAGTGGACCTCGGGCCCGCCGGCCATCGCACCCGCCTGACCTCGCGCCCGCCGGCCAACGCGCCTGCCGGACCTCGCGCCCGCCGGCCATCGCTGGACGCCGCCGAAACCCTGTCCGAATCCGGCGAAATCGCCGGAATCTGCGTACCACAATGTCGCCCGCGCCGCCAGAGCGCCCACGATTCGCTTCCAGCGCCGCGTGTTGAGATTCCCTTGTGTCCGTGGCAACATGCACGCATGGGGGGAAGTAGGCGAAGTACAGGGGGAGCGAGTTTCGGAACATGGGCGAGTCGGAGTCGGAAACTCCGGAGGTCCAGCAGGAATCGGTTCGCATTGGTGGTCGCGTAAAGTGGTTTAACGCAGTGAAGGGCTACGGCTTCGTGACATCGGAGTCCGTATCCGAAGATGTATTCCTTCACCACTCGGCGTTGCGGAATGCTGGATACGACGGGATCGAACAGGGGGCCACGGTAGAGTGTGAGGCCGTGCGCGGCCCCAAGGGGTTGCAGGCGGTTCGCGTACTGAGCGTGGACACCTCCACCGTCGAGCCAAAGGCGGACGAACCCGCCGGCGCGGACGACTTCGGTCATCCCGCGGTGGAGGCCGAAGGCGAGTTTTTCGACGCGACTGCCAAATGGTTCAATGCCGAAAAAGGCTACGGCTTCGTCACCCGCGGCGAGGGCACGCCGGACGTATTCGTGCATGTAAAGGCGCTGCGCCGGGTCGGCATCGAGGACCTGGTTCCGGGGCAGCCGTTGCGGGTGCGCATCGGCAACGGCCCCAAGGGGCCGCAGGTCGCGGATATCCAACTCGTCTAGCCGCCGACCTCGACTGCGTAGTCCGCCAACGGCAGGACCTCGTCGATCATCCCCTGCGCCCGAAGGAATTCAGCGAACCGGATATAGCGGGCGCGGTCCAGCGCCCCGGGCCGCAGCGCGAATCGCGGCAGCGTATCGGCCCAGGCGCGGCGGTTGAGTTCATCGTCCAGCTCCGGCCGCCCGGCGATGAACAACTGCCAGCTTTCGGCCGGATGATTGACCAGATACTGCACCCCGCGCTCCAACGCATCGATGAACGCGCGCAGGCGCGGGTCCGAACCGCGCCCGGCATGGGCGACCAGAATGAGTTCGTCATAGGCCGGCACGCCTTCCTCCTCGACAAAGAACGCGCGGCCGGGCCGCCCGACGAGATCCATCTGATTCAGTTCGAAATTGCGGAACGCGCCGATCACGGCCGCGACCTGGCCGGAAATCAGCGCTGGCGACAGCGAGAAGTTGACGTTGACCAACTCGACATCGTCCAGGTCCAGGCCGTGGCGCGCCAGCATCGCCGACAGCAGCGCATCCTCGAAACCGCCGACCGAATATCCGATCTTCCTGCCGCGCAAATCGCCGATGTCACGCACCGGTCCGTCTGCCAGCACCACCAGACTGTTCAGCGGCGTCGCCACCAGCGTGCCGACCCGCAACAGCGGCAACCCCGCCGCCACCTGCAAATACAATTGCGGCTGATACGACACCGCCAGATCGGCGCGGCCCGCCGCCACCAGCTTTGGCGGATCGTTTGGGTCGGCGGGGGCGATCAGCTCCACGGCCAATCCGGCCTCGGCGAAATAGCCGCGCTCCAGCGCCACGAACAGCGGTGCGTGGTCGGGGTTGACGAACCAGTCCAGCACGACCGTGAACGGCTCCTGGGCATGGGCCGGAAACACTCCGGCCAGCCACAGAAAGGCGGCGGTGAACATTCGGCGCACAAACATCACGGGTACCTCCGGGTTCCGCATCAGGGGGCAGGGGGCCGCGCCGTGTCGGCCTGCCACGGCAGCGCGATGCGCAGCGCGTGGTCGACGGCGAAGTACAGAATCAGCGCCAGCACCGCCAGGGTCGCCAGCGCCGCGAACATCAAGTCGGTCTGCATACGGCCGTTTGCGTGCAGCATCACATAGCCGAGCCCGGCCGACGAACCGACCCATTCGCCGACCACGGCGCCGATCGGCGCCACCACGCAGGCGACCCGCAGCCCGGAACCGAAAGCCGGAAGCGCCGCCG
>JAQBXG010000028.1 GCA_027625125.1 Pseudomonadota bacterium | reverse complement strand
GTATGCCTCGCAGTTCCCGAGATTTCTGATTCGGGCTGCGCGTCGCTCGCCAAACTGCATGCAGGCACCTCGTTCCAGACCTCTGCGAACGACTAACGATATCCAACCCCAAAGATGAAGGACGTCAAGCTGTCGATATCGCGCTTCGCCTGCTCCGCACTGTAATGCAGCAAATCTCGCATCGAAATCATCGTTACGAGCTTCCCCTGATCGGTGACCGGAACGTGGCGTACGCCTCGTTCACGCATCAGGTTCAAGACCGTCTCGACGGTGTCATCCACTTTACAGGTGGCCACATTGCGGGTCATGACCTTGCCGATCGGGTAAGGACACGCAATCGGTTCCGTGCTCCGCAAGGGCGCGGCTTACGTCAACCACCGACGCGACACCGAGGAGGGACCGATCGGAGTCGCATATGCACGCGACGCCTTTGCTGCGTGCTGCGATCTGTTGCGCCGTCGAGGCAACGGTATCGGCATCGCTCGCGACTACGACATCGCCCGGGTATTTCTTGAGGAAATCTGCCACTCGCATTGGGTGCCTCCATTCTTCAGGTTGGATCGGCGTACTGCGCCCGCAGAAGATACTCGCTGCATGCGTCGGCGTCGAAATACGCTGACCAGGGAGGCAGTCGACACCCAAGGAACACCGCCCGCACCGGACGTCTCATCTCTCCCGATGCACGGTGAACGGGCCGAAGGCCTGGCCGGTCGGCATCAGCTCGACGACATTCAGGTTGACATGAGGCGGCAGCGACGCCGCGTACAGCACGACATCGGCGACATCCCCCGCCGTCAGCGGCTCGGCCCCGGCATAGACCGCGTCAGCCTTGGTATCGTCGCCGAACCGCACGTTGGCGAATTCGGTCTGGGCCATGCCTGGCTCGATGCTGGTCACCCGCACCCGTGTGCCCAGCAGGTCGGCGCGCAGGTTCAGCGAAAACTGATGCACGAATGCTTTCGTGCCGCCATAGACGTTGCCGCCGGGGTAGGGGTAAGCGCCGGCGACCGAGCCGATATTGATCACGTGGCCCCGCTTCCGCGCCACCATGCCCGGCAGCACCGCCCGCGTCATCGCCGCCAGCCCGCGCACGTTGGTCGCGATCATGTTGTCCCAATCGGCCCAGTCGGTTTCGTGGGCCGGCTCCAGCCCCAGGGCCAGACCGGCGTTGTTGACCAGCACCGTCACCGCCGCGAACTCCGGCGGCAGGCCCGCCACCGCAGCGAACACCGCGTCCGGCTTGCGCACATCCAGACACAGCGGATGCACCCGGTCGCCGAAACTGGCCGCAAGCTCGTTCAGACGCTCCGCGCGGCGGCCGACGGCGACAACCCGCGCCCCGGCGGCGGCGAACCGTTCGGCAATCGCGCGCCCGAATCCCGATGTCGCGCCGGTGACCAATGCAACGTGGGTGCTATCCATCGGTCCGCTTCGCCTGCTGCCACAGCGCCTCCAGCTCGTCGAGATCCGCATTCTCGGGGCCGCGGCCCTGGTCGGCCAGCGCCGCCTCGATGGCGCGAAACCGGCGCACGAATTTTGCGTTGGTCATCCGGAGCGCGGTTTCGGCATCGATTCCGTGAAACCGCGCCACATTGACCCACGAAAACAGCACATCGCCGAGTTCGTCCGCCTTTGCCGCCTCGTCGCCCTGATCCGCCGCCTGCGCCCATTCGGCCATTTCTTCCTGAAGCTTGGCCGCCGCCCCGGCGGCGTCGGGCCAGTCGAATCCGGCGCGGGCCGCGCGCTTTTGCAGCTTCAGCGCGCGTTCCAGGCCGGGCAGGGCGATCGGCACCCCATCCAGCAGGCTCGGGACATCGCCCCGGGCCGCCGCCCGCGCCTCCCGTTCCTTTTTCTTTTGCGCCTCCCAGGCGTCGGTCTGGGCGTCGGCGTCGGCCACCGCGGCGTCGGCGAACACATGGGGATGCCGCCGCACCAT
This sequence comes from Pseudomonadota bacterium, assembly GCA_027625125.1. Taxonomy (GTDB): domain Bacteria; phylum Pseudomonadota; class Alphaproteobacteria; order UBA2966; family CAIVPW01; genus JAQBXG01. Next base: position 10,457 of record JAQBXG010000028.1, on the reverse strand, counting down.
CTTGTCGGCGATGCCGTCGACGATGTCGGCGAACGTGAACTGTCCCGCCTCGGCGGCGATCTGGGCATAGAACACGACCTGGAACAGCAGATCGCCCAACTCGTCCCGCAACGCCTCGGTGTCGTTTTCGCCGATGGCCTCGGCGACCTCGTAGGCTTCCTCGATGGTGTACGGCGCGATGGTGTGGTTGGTCTGCACGCGGTCCCACGGACAGCCGGTTTCCGGATCGCGCAGCCGCGCCATGATGTCCAGCAGCCGGGCGATATCGCCGGTGGGGCGAGTCACCGGGCCAAACTCAGGCTACGGAATGCAATGCAGAGTCCTCGCAACAGCGCGGCGCAAGCCATTGAAAATCCGCAAAAGATCAAATCCGCAAAACGCATAATATGTATTATCGGAAATATTCAACGCGGCGGCCGTCAGGCCTCCAGCACCATGCCGTCAAACGCAGGCTCGACCCCCGGCGGCAATTCGGCGGCCAGCGCGGCGTAGTCCAGCTCGACGGTCATATGGGTCAGCACCGCGCGCCGCGGCCCCACCCGCTCGATCATCTCCAGCGCCGTCGCGACGTTGGCGTGGGTCGGATGGGCCGAATGCTTCAGCGCATCGACCATCCAGATCTCGACCCCGGCCAGCGCGGCAATTGATTCGTCCGGCAAACCGACCAGATCCGTCGAATACGCGATCGGACCGAACCGGTAGCCGGTCGAAGTCACGCCGCCGTGGTGCTGGTCGAACGGCGTGATGTCGATGTCGCCGATCCGAAACGGTCCCGAGAGCGTTTCGGCCGACACAAACGGCTTGTAGCCGCCGTGGGCTTCGAACGCATAACGGAACCGGTCGCGCATCGACGCCAGCGTGGCCGCCGTGCCGTAGATCGGCACCGGCTTGCCGCCGCCGGTGAAGAACAGCCGCCGCACGTCGTCGATGCCGTGGGTATGGTCGGCGTGGTCGTGGGTCGACAGCACCGCGTCGACGTGGGCGATGCCGTGGGCAAGGCACTGGGCGCGCAAATCCGGTGTGCAATCGACAATCAGCCGTGTCGCCCCGTGCTCGACCAGTACCGACGCCCGCAGACGGCGGTTGCGCGGCTCCGACGGGTCGCATTTGCCCCAGTCGCCGCGGCCGTCGCCGCCGCCGATGCCCGGCGACCCGCCGGACGCGCCGCAGCCCAGAATGGTCACCTTCATGCCGCCTCGGCGCGGTCGGCGCGGGTAAACAGGCGAAAGAAGTTGTCGCTGGTCGCGTCGCCCAGCGCCGCCGCGTCGATGCCGCGCAACTCGGCGATGCGCGCCGCGGTATGGGTCACGAACGCCGGTTCGTTGCGCTTGCCGCGATTGGGCGCCGGGGCCAGAAACGGCGCGTCGGTCTCGACCAGCAGCCGGTCGAGCGGGATCGTCGAAGCGACCTCTCGCAGCGTGTCGGCGTTGCGGAACGTGACGATTCCCGCCACCGAGATGTACAGGCCCATCGCCAGCGCCTGGTCGGCGAGCCAGCGGCTGGTGCTGAAACAGTGGATCAGCCCGGCAAACGCGCCCCGCGCCATTTCCGTCTCCAGAATCCGCACGGTATCCTCGTCGGCATCGCGGGTATGCACGATCAGCGGCAGGCCGGTGTCGCGGGCCACCGCAATATGGGCGCGGAACAACTCCTGCTGGGCGGCACGCGGGCTGTGTTCGTAATAGTAGTCGAGGCCGGTCTCGCCGATTCCGACCACGCGGGCGTCCGCCGCCAGGTCCGCCAGCGTCGATGCGGTGACTCCGGCGTGCCCCTCGGCCTCGTGGGGATGGACGCCGACCGACCGCCAGACGCCGGCGTGCCGGTTCGCGATGTCCCGCAACGCCGGCGCGCGCTCGAGCCTGGTCGAGATCGTCACCATGCCGCCGACCCCGGCGGCGCGGGCGCGATCGATGACCGCGTCCAATTCGCTGTCGTACTCCGGAAAGTCCAGATGGCAATGGCTGTCGATCAGCATCGCGCTACGCGGCTCCGGCGGCTTCGGCCAGCGTCGTCAGCAACAACAGGGCGGCCTGTTTGCGGTCGAGATTTCGGCTTTGCGCCCGCGCCGCATCGCGCGAAAGCGTCTCCCACACCGCCGTCCATTGCGCCAGGCTCAGCCGCGGCAACAGGCGTTCAAACGTGTTGATCTCGCCGGGCGCCGCCTCGGAGGCCGGCGGCTGAGCCGCGCCCCAGCGGACCAGGCGCGCGACCCACCACGCCGGAAGGTCGGCAAGGGTCCGGAACGCGCGGGCGGCGTCGCGCCGCGCGATGCGGTCCGCGAACCGGTGCATCAACGCCGTGTCGTGCTCCGGCAACCGGCCGAGCATCGCGACCAGGTCGGCGTACAGACCGAATCCGTCCGACTCCCCCAGGTCGATCGCCCGCCCCGGGCTGCCTTCGGCCATCACCACCAACCCGGCCGCGACAGCGGGTTCCAGTTCCGGCCACTGGCGCGACAGCACCGCGGCGACTTCGGCATCCGACAGGCGGCCCATCGGCAGCACGCGGCAGCGCGAACGGATCGTCGGCAGCACGATGCCCGGGCGATGACACACGATCAGCACCAGGCCACGGTCCGGCGGCTCCTCGACGGCCTTCAACAGCGCGTTGGCGGCGGCGACGTTGAGTTCGTCGGCCGCGTCGACGATGGCCACCCGCCAGCCGCCGTCCGCCGCGGTGCGCGAAAAGAAATCCGCGATTCGCCGTGCATCGTCGACGACGATGCCTTCGCGCAATTTGCCGGTGCGCGAATCCACCGACGGGGCGACGACATGCAGATCCGGGTGCGCTTCGTTCGCGATCCAGCGGAATACCTCGTGACCCGGGGGAACCTCCCATTCCGGCGTGCCAGCGAACAGTCCGGTGCGGCCCGATGCCAGCACCGCGCGGGTGAAGCGATAGGCGAGCGTCGCCTTGCCGATGCCGCGCGGTCCGCCCAGCAGCCAGGCATGGGGCATGCGGCCACTCTGCCATGCGGTGCGCAGCGCCGATTCCGCGGCGGCGTGCCCGGTCAGGCCAAAGGTTTCCCGCGGTTCGGGGGCGATATCGTTCATAGGCCGAACCTGTCTGCCGTCGCCGCCCAGATCAACCCCCCGACCGCGTCGACGGTGCCGGAGGCATCGATCAGCCGGCAGCGTTCGGGTTCGGCGGCGGCGATTTCCCGGAAGCCGTCCCGCACCTTGCGATGAAATTCCAGCCCCATCGAACCGTACCGGTCTTCGCCGCCTTCGCGGGTTTCGCGTCCGACTCCCGTTTCCGGGTCGACATCCAGCACCAGCGTCAGGTCAGGCGCGAAGTCCCCCAACACCGCCGCCGCGACGGCGGCGACGGTATCGCGGCCGGCGTCCATCGCGATGCCCTGGTAGGCCATCGTCGAATCGGCGAAGCGGTCGGAAATCACCCAGACCCCGCGTTCCAGGGCCGGACGAATGCTGAGGGCGATGTGTTCCGTCCGGGCGGCATAGTGCAGCAGCGCCTCGGTCAGCGGCTGCCAACGGCCCGCCTCCCCCGATACCAGCAGCTTGCGGATGTCCTCGGCGCGCGGCGTGCCCCCCGGCTCGCGGGTGACAATGGCCTCGATGCCCGCGCCGTCCAACCGTTCGCGCAACCGGTGGGCCTGCGTGGTCTTGCCGCTCCCCTCCCCGCCATCGAACGTAAGGAACCGGCCGCGATTCAAGGCGCCGCGGTCTGCGCCGCCCCCCAGACCAGATAATTCAGCGCCGCCCCCAGGCGGCCGACCAGCCCAAGCCGCCCGACATCGGCGCCGGCGTACAGCGGCAGCCGGATGGTTTCGGTGTCCGGCGCCTCGATGACCAGCGTCGCGACCTGTTGGCCACTTTGAATTGGCGCCGGAATCGGCCCCTGGTACTCGGCAGTGACCGTCATCTGGCGGCGCGCGGCGCGGCTCATCGTCAGGGTCAGGTCGTTCTGGATCACCAGCGGCACCGTCGCCGTGTCGCCGAGCCACAACGGCGCGTCGGCGACCACTTCGCCAGCGCGAAACAACGCATAGTTGGCGAATTCCCGAAAGCCCCAATCCAGCAGTCGTTCCGCCTCGCGAGCGCGTTGCTGTTCGTTTTCCAGGCCGGTGACGACCAGAACCAGCCGCCGACCGTTGCGGGTGGCCGAGCCGACCAGGCCATACCCGGCGGACTCCGTGTGCCCGGTTTTGAGGCCGTCCGCCCCCGCGTAGCTGTACAGCAGCGGGTTGCGGTTGCTTTGGCGGATTTCGTTGTAGGTGAAGCTGGTCTCCGCGAACATCGAGTAGTACTGCGGGAAGTCGCGGATGATGCGCTCGGCGAGGCGGGCAATGTCCGCCGCCGTCATCACATGCCCGTCGGCGGGCCATCCGGTCGAGTTCTTGAACACACTGTTGCGCAGGCCGAGTTCGATGCCGCGCTCCGTCATCATCTGTGCGAATGCAAGTTCGCTGGACGCCAACGCCTCGGCGACGACGATACAGGCGTCGTTACCGCTCTGGACGATAATTCCGCGCAACAGATCGCTGACGGTGACGCGGGTGTTGACGCCGACGAACATCTTCGATCCGCCCATGCGCCAGGCTGTCTCGCTGACCGGCAGCGTGTCGTCCATCGTCAGGCCGCCGTCCGCCAGGCGCTCGAACAGCATATAGATCAGCATCAGCTTGGACATCGACGCCGGCTCGATGATCTGGTCGGAGTCTTTTTCCATCAACACCGACCCGGTCGCGAGATCGATCAGGATCGCTTGCGGCGCCACGGTCTCGACGACGGCGGCTTGTGCGTCCGTGGTGGCGGCAACCGTCCATGCGAATGCCGCGGCCGCGCAGACGGACACAAAGCCGGCCGCGAGCCTGGCCGCAACAAGACGGCGTTGGGGATCAGTCGACGACAATGCGGGCCTCGGAGTGTCCACGGGCCATCACCATCGCCAGCGTCGTATCCGCGCGCGGTACGGTGTCGAGCGGGCCGATGCGGACACGGTAGAACCGCTGGCCGCCCACCGACACCGTCGAAATCGTCACATTGCCCAACGGTTCCAGCTCCATGCGCAAGGCGTTGGCGCTGTCGTAACTGGCGAATGCGCCGGCCTGCACGTACATCGCCGTGTCGGCGACTTTGGATGTCGTCACGCCCGCCGGCAACAAGTCCGCCAGCATCGCCAGCGGATCGGCGGCCTCGGCCGGCCGATCGGCCACCGGCCGCGTCGGCAGCGCATTGACCGCGACCACCGGCGGATCCGGTTCGCGTGCGACGATGGCCGGCGCATTCGGTCCGGGCACTGCCTCGACCCGCGCTCGGGCCGTGCCTCTTTCGGAAAATCCCAGCAATTGCGCCGCGCGCATCGAAACGTCGATGATGCGCCCGTGCACGAACGGTCCGCGGTCGTTGACCTTTAGCACCATCGAGCGGCCGTTTTCGAGATTCGTAACCCGCACCCACGATGGCATCGGCAGCGTCTTGTGGGCCGCGGTCAGCGCGTTCATGTCATAGATCTCGCCGTTGGCGGTGCGCTGGCCGTGGAATGGCCGCCCGTACCACGAAGCGATGCCGGTTTCGTTGTAAAACGGGTCTTCGGCCGGCGTGTACCAGATGCCGTTGATCTGGTACGGCGCGCCGACTTTGTAGGCGCCGCCGCCGTCGTCGCCAGGCAGGATCCGCTTGACCGTGTGAACGGCAAGCTTCGTCTGGGCGCACGCGCCCATCGTCACCGCAAGCGAAGCCAGAATCGCCGCCCGCAACAACGTCCGCACCCACGGACGCCGCGCACCTTTGCGCGCAACTTCGGATGCTGGTTGGCGGGCCATGCGGCTCGCCTCGTGGCCGATGTTGTGTGCTCGGGCTCCTGTCATAGCCGATCTGGTATCCTATCCCCCTCCGATTTGATCGGCAAGCGACCCCACTCCCAGCGCGAACAACGTCGAACGGTTCCAGCGCAGGATGCTGCGGTAGTTGTTGTAGACGAGGTACGCGGGCGATAGCGCACCCTCCTCGGGCAGGACGATCGAAGCCTGCAACTGCCGGGTCGGCAGGTCGGCGCCATCCGCACGACGCACACCGGCCGCCTGCCAGTCGCTGATCGGCAGCGAAATGTCGAGGCTGGCGCGGGCGCGATCAAAGTCGGCGGGCAACAACACCGCCCGGCCCCATGTCTGGTCGCCGATCCATCCGATGTTGCGCAAATGATTGGCCGCGGACGCCAGCGCATCGGCGGTGGTGCCCCAGACGTCCTTGCGACCGTCGCCGTCGAAATCGACCGCAGAACGCAGAAACACGGACGGCAGGAATTGTGTCTGCCCCATCGCCCCGGCCCACGAGCCTTTCATGTCGCCCGGCGCAATATGGCCTTCGTTCAGAATGCGCAAAGCCGCCAGCAGCTCCGCCCGGAAGAACGAACTGCGGCGCGGGTCCCAGGCGAGAGTCGCCAGCGCCTGCACGACCGAAAAACCTCCGGTATTGCGGCCGAAATCCGATTCGATTGCCCAGAAGGCGACGATGAACCGCGCCTGTACGCCGTATTGCGTCGAAATGCGCGCCAGAAGCTCGCTGTGCTCGGACAGCATACGGCGGCCGCGATCGACGCGCGATTGCGGCGCGACGCGCGACAGGTAGCGTTCGACGGTCAGCGTGTATTCGGGCTGGTTGCGATCCAGTTGGACGACCTGTTCGATCGGGACAAGACCCGTCAGCGAGGCGTCGAGAATTTCCGCGCGGATGCCCGCTGCCTCTGCTTCGACGCGCAGGTCGGCGAGCCAGGCGTCAAACGGTTGCCGGTCCTGCGCCAGGGCCGGCGCACTGCCCGGCAACGTCAACAGCGCTGCCGCCACGGCGGCGGCGATGTGTTGCAATGGTCGGAGGGGCGTTGTCACGGCTGCATTGGTATTCCATGGCGAATCGCGGGGCAACGGTGTCGTTGCCGTCGGACGCCTCGCTGCCGCGTCTTGCCTGGTTTCCGGCAAGCGCCTACAGTCCGCGCGACGGTTCCAATGCGGGGCGACTCGCTGCGGAGAAAAGGGAACGCGGTGCGGTCGACTTCTCCGGCCAACGCCGCGGCTGCCCCCGCAACTGTATGTGGAGAGCCGGCGCGCACCCGCCACTGGGAGGTTCCCGGGAAGGCGCGCGGCCGGCGGTGACCCGCGAGCCAGGAGACCTGCCGTCCCGTCACCCTGCCCGCCGACCGGGGTCGGTCGCGAGCGCGGATTCCCCGATGGTGACTTGGGTGTGGATGCTGCGACGGAGGTTCGCCGGAATGGGCGACAGTCTGCTGCCGAATTCCAACCGCTTGCCACGGCGGCTTCCGTGAAACCGTCCGCCAATGTGCCGGCCGCGCGACCCGCCGCCGTCGCGGTGACGCTGGCGGCGGTGGTGACGCTGCTGTTCGCCGTGTCGCTGGCCGTCGGCCCGGCCGGATTCCCGCTGGGCGAGGCGATCGCCGGGTTATGGGCGGCGGAACCGCCGGTGATCACGACAATACTGGTCGAACTGCGGCTGCCGCGCGCGCTGCTGGGCCTGATGGTCGGCGCGACGCTGGGGCTGTCCGGGGCCGCGTTACAAGGATTGCTGCGAAACCCGCTGGCCGAACCTGGCATCGTCGGCGTTTCGGCGACGGCGGCGCTTGGCGCGGTGATCGTGTTCTATTTCGGGCTTTCGGCCAGCTTCCCGCTGGCGCTGCCGCTGGGCGGCATGGCCGGCGCGTTCCTCGCCGTGGGACTGTTGTATCTGCTGGCCGGGCGCGAGGCCGGGGTGCTGACGCTGATTCTGGCCGGCGTGGCGGTTTCCAGCCTCGCGGCCGCTCTTACGTCATTGGCTTTAAATCTCGCCCCAAGCCCTTATGCGGCGCTGGAAATTATTCAGTGGCTGCTCGGCTCGCTTTCGGACCGGTCATTGGATCACGTGCGGCTGGCCGCGCCGTTGATGGCGATCGGTTGGGCGATGCTGTTCCTGACCGGGCGGGCGCTGGACGCGCTGACCCTCGGCGAGGACGCCGCCCGCACGCTGGGCTTTTCGTTGCGGCGAACGCAGATTTTGGTGGTGCTGGGAACCGCCGCTTCGGTCGGGGCGGCCGTTTCGGTGTCGGGCGGCATCGCCTTTGTCGGTCTGGTGGTGCCGCATGTGTTGCGGCCGCTGGTCGGGCACGAGCCGCGGCGGCTGTTGCTGGTCAGCGCCTTGGGGGGCGCCGCCCTTCTGCTGGCTGCCGACATCGCCGTGCGGCTGCTGGCCGACCAGAGCGAACTGAAGCTGGGGGTGCTGACGGCGCTGGTCGGCGCGCCGTTCTTCCTGTGGCTGATCTGGCAGACCCGGAACGAACGGTAATGACCGCCGGTATCGCGGCGCGGGGGATCACGGTGCGGCTGGGCGGACGGGCGGTGCTGGACGGCGCGGCGATGGCGGTGGCGCCGTCCGAACTGGTCGGACTGGTCGGGCCGAACGGCGCCGGCAAGACGACGATGCTGCGGGCGCTGGCCGGTTTGCAGGAGCCGGACGAGGGCAGCGTGTTGTTGGACGGCCGTTCGATCGGCGGCATCGAACCCCGGGCGCTGGCCCGCGATCTCGCGTACCTGCCCCACGGCGCGCCGTGCCATTGGCCGTTGCCGGTGGAGCGGGTGGTTGCGCTGGGGCGGTTGCCCCATCTGGGGCGATTTGGCAGTCCCGCATCCGGCGACGCCGACGTGATCGAAGCGGCATTGCAGCTGTCAGGGGTCGCGCAGTTTCGCGATCGGCCGGTGCAGACGCTGTCGTCGGGCGAGCGCGCGCGGGTGATGATCGCCCGGGCGCTGGCCCAGGAGCCGCGGGTATTGCTGGCCGACGAACCCACCGTGGCGCTGGACCCCTATCACCAGCTTCGCGTGCTGGACTTGCTGCGCGATCGTGCGCGGGCGGGTTCGGCGGTCGTTGCGGTCCTGCACGACCTGTCGCTGGCGGCGCGGTTTTGCAGCCGGGTCGTGCTGCTGGTGGCGGGGCGCGTCGTCGCCGACGGCGCCCCCGCCGACGTGCTGACCCCGGTGCGGCTCCGGGATGCCTATGGCGTCGATGTGATTGTCGGCGACCCGTCCGCCCGGACCTATATGTTGCCGGCTATGGAGCAGGCGGCCGGATCGTAAGGACGTCGTCGCGGACCTCGTAGCCGCCGAGGCGGCGCAACACCTCCATACCCAGCAGCGAGCCGGTCATCTCGCCGCCGTTCACCGTCGCCGAAATATCATTGACGACAATCGACCCCAACCGCATTTGCCGTAGCCGCACTGGCGCGCCCAGCACGACGCCGTTGGCGGTTTGCGCCGGTTGGGTGTAACGCAACGCGTCGAGATCGAACCCGAGGCGGCGTGCATCGGCGGCGCTGAGGACGACGCCGGTGGCGCCGGTGTCGACCAGAAACTGGATGCGAGTCCCGTCCACGTCCGCCTGTACGACGAAGTGACCGCCCTTTGACAGGCGGTACGAAACGGTCCCGCCCTCCCCCGGCACGCCGGCGCCCGGCACCAGTTCGGCCCGGACGCGCGCAACCACGTCGGCCGCGTCATGGCGAAAGCTGTAGGCCAGCACCAGCGCCGCGCCGATCGCAACCCAGACCGCGGCCGCGCGCAGCGCATGGCCCGGATTGGTGCGAACATGCACCGCGACGGCGGCCCCCAGCACTACAAGCCAGACCAGATTGGACGCAAGTCGGGCGCGGTCGTCGGCGGCATCCAGCGCGCCGGGAAACGCCCGCGACAGACCCCACAGCCCCAGCGCGGTCAGCGCAACCGTGACCCCGGCAATGAAAACCGGCTTTTTCAAAGTGTTGACAGCAGATGTTTCTTTTCGACGTTAGAAATATTGGCTGGTACGGGCGCCGATGCAAGTGCCCGGACCGAATGCGGCGCCCGTGATGGCGCCGCTGCCGTCGTTTCGGTGGTTCGGGCCTAGAGGTGTCCGGCCGCGGCCGCGGCGTCGAGGCCGGCCTGGGCGCAGGCCTTGTCTTCGTCGGCCTGCGCGCCAGAGACGCCAATGCAGCCCATGTGCGCCTCGCCCGACATGATCGGCAGACCGCCGGCGAAGAACACGATCTCGTTCGGCAGGAACGCGAACGGCGTCGGGCCATTTTCACCGAATGCAAACCCGGCGAACGCCTCCGACGGCCCCGGGAACGACGCGGACGTGCGCGCCTTGGCGATCGAGATGTCCTTCGACAGGTAGATCGAGTCGTCCATCCGCATATAGGCGACCAGGTCTCCGGTATTGTTCATGATCGCGATGTGCATCCGCCAGCCGCTGGATTCCGCCAGCGACACGCAGGCCTCGATCATCGATTTGGCGGCGTTGTAGGTAATGATCGGCCGCATCTCGGCGGATTGGGCCGGGGTGGCGGCGGTGGCGGCGATCATCGCAGCCCCGGCGGCGGCGATGGCGGTACGAATACAGTGCATTGCTAGCCCGGATTATTCATGACGCGGGCTGGAATGAAGTAGCGAGCGTAGCGTAAGCTGCTGATCTTGT